>JAYEFH010000134.1:0-3399 GCA_034658555.1 Thermodesulfobacteriota bacterium
GATTATGTGAGCGTGAAGAAACAAGGCAAAACCGCAAAGGCAGCCGCCATCTGCGTTCGTTCGGAATCAGGAGACAAACAAAGATGATAACAAATGCGGATAATGCCTATTTTGCTGGAATTGATATTGGCTCAACAACTGCCAAGGCAGTCATATTAGATGAGAACGGCAACATTATTTTTTCTCGCTACCGACGCCATCAGGCCAAAACCGTGGAAACCGCACGGGACATCATGGAAGAGGCCGTTGGGGACTTGGGCGACGTGGTGCTTGATCTGGCGGTTACCGGATCTGCGGGGATGGGCGTGGCCGAGACCTTCGGGCTGCCATTTGTCCAGGAAGTAGTGGCCTCAGCCCACTATATAGAGGAATCTTTTCCTGAAGCCAGAACTTTTATTGAAATCGGCGGAGAAGACTCAAAAATCGTATTTTTCGACGAACATTTTCGTCCCGACATCCGGATGAACGGCAGTTGTGCAGGGGGAACCGGCGCTTTCATCGATCAAATGGCCGTTCTTTTGGCTGTTAAAGTGGCAGAGCTAAACACGCTGGCCAAAAAATCAACGGACATTTACCCTATTGCCTCCCGCTGCGGCGTCTTTGCCAAGACCGATATCCAGGCATTGTTTAGTCGCCATGTATCCAGGGAAGATATTGCTGCTTCTATATTTCATGCAGTTGCCCTGCAGGTAATCACCGCCCTGTCCAGGGGCCGGGATATTAAAGAAAAAATACTCTTCGGTGGCGGCCCACTGACTTTCAACCCGGAGCTGCGCAAGGCCTTTGTGAATCTTCTTGGCATTGAGAAACCGGATAACCTGATTATTCCTGAGCATCCGGAACTGCTTCCCGCCATGGGCGCGGCCATGGTCCGGAACGGAAACCCCTGCCAGGCCAAAATCAGTAACTTTTTATCAATACCGGCAAATGGCGCAGGTGGACAAACAACCAGTGACACCAAAAGGCTGCCGTCCCTGTTTACAAACAAAGCTGAGTTTAATCTGTGGCAGGAACGGCATGCACAAAATCGAGTCCCCAGGATTGATCCGGCTGCAGTAAACGGGAAAAATCTTTTTTTAGGAATCGATTCCGGGTCAACAACTACCAAGATTGTCCTGGTCGATGAGGATGGAAAATTTGTACTTGGCTATTACGGCGCCAATAATGGTGATCCACTCCAGGCGGTAAAAAATGGGATGGCCGAGTTCAGGGAAAAATTCGCAACAGTCGGTTTCGGCCCTCATATCGTGCGGACAGCCGCCACCGGTTATGGTGAATGCCTGATCAAAGCGGCTTTTGGCTTAAATGACGGCGTGGTTGAGACCATAGCGCATTACAGGGCAGCTCGACATCTTGAACCAGACGTCTCCTTTATTTTGGATATCGGTGGCCAGGACATGAAGGCAATCTATATCCGGAATCACGCCGTGTCAGAAATCCAGATCAATGAAGCCTGCTCATCGGGATGCGGTTCTTTTATTGAAACATTTGCCAACTCGTTGGGATACACCGTTCAGGAATTTGCCGAAATCGCCTGTGAGAAAAACTCACCCTTTGATCTGGGGACCCGATGCACCGTCTTCATGAATTCCAAGGTCAAACAGGCAATTGGGGAAGGCGCGACGACCGCCGATATTTCAGCCGGACTGGCCTATTCGGTCATCAAAAATGCGCTGTACAAGGTGCTCAAATTGAAGAACACCGACGTCTTGGGAAACAAGATCGTTGCCCAGGGAGGGACATTCCGCAATCCTGCCGTGTTGCGCGCCTTAGAGCTTTTATTCAACAAAAAGGTTGTCAGGCCGGATATTTCCGAATTGATGGGCGCTTACGGCACGGCCCTGACCGCCCTTTCAAATCATCGCAGCAGATCAAGTAAAGCAAGTTCTTTTACTACCTTTGAGGACATGGAAAGTGGAACTGACTTTTCCAAAAAGGAAATCCGTTGCAATGGTTGCGAGAACAGATGTACTGTCTTGCAGCTTAGGTTCGCCAACAGAAACCGTTTTTATACAGGGAACCGTTGTGAGCGGCATTTCAGCAACAATCCCGACATAGAACACAAGGGGAAAAATCTGATCAACGAACAGATAAAGTTCTTATTTGACCAAAAGATGGAACCGGAAAGTAAGCCGGTTCTCACCTATGGCATCCCCCGCTGCATGAACATGTATGAAAACTTCCCGTTCTGGTGTGCTTTTTTGACCACTTGCGGGTTTAGGGTAGCTCTTTCCTCCCCTTCCGACTTCAAACTTTATGAAAAGGGTGCACCAACGGTCATGTCGGAAAACATCTGTTTTCCAGCCAAGCTTGCCCACGGTCACATTTTCGATCTTATTGAAAAAAAAGTAGACAGGATATTCTATCCCACCGTGGTTTATGAACAACAGGAACATGACGATGCCTTGGACAGTTTCAACTGTCCGGTCATTACCGGATATCCGGACCTGTTGAAAAGCGCCATTGATCCTGAGGGGGAGCATGGAATTCCACTTGATAATCCGGCAGTCAGCTTCAAAAGACTGGACCTGTTAAGGGATCAGCTTTATCTATTTTTAAAGCCGTTTGGAATAGATTACCGGACGGTGTCTCTGGGGGTAAAGAAAGGAGTGGACGCCCAAAGGGCTTACAAGGAAAAACTCAGGGCCGGTACAAAAGCCCTGATAACCGATGCCGAAAAAAAGCAGCGAATCGTAGTTGTCCTTGCCGGACGGCCTTATCACATAGATCCACTTATCAACCACGGCATCCCAAACCTCCTGACCGAACTGGGGGTTGATGTTGTCAGCGAAAATTCCATTCCTTTAAATGCCGATCAGGCATCCCTGGATGATGTCAATGTCCTGACCCAGTGGAACTATACCAACAGGTTGTACGCTGCGGCCAAGTGGGTTAGTCAAAATCGCAATGTCCAACTGGTACACATAACCTCTTTCGGCTGCGGGCCGGATGCCATCGCGGCTGACGAGGTCAGGGAAATTATCCGGCACAGCGGAAAGGTTTACACTCTGATCAAGATTGATGAAATCGCCAACCTGGGCGCGATCAGGATCAGGCTGCGCTCCATGTTGGATGCGGTTAAAAAAAATGACAACAAACCACAGACGACTGTGGCTGATCAAAAGAAAACGAACCGGATCTTCATGGCCGAAGACCAAAAAAGGACCCTGATCGCACCATATTTTTCCCCTTTCTATTCACCACTCTTACCCGCTGCCTTCAGACCTCTCGGCTTCCGTGTGGATGTGCTGCCGCCTCAGGACAAGGCCTCAGTTGACTTGGGTCTTAAAACCGTTAACAATGACATGTGCTACCCCTCTATTCTGGTTGCCGGCGACATTATCAAGGCCTTTCAATCAGGCAAGTACGATCCTGAAAACACTGCGGTTATTCTGATTC
>JAYEFH010000135.1:0-3398 GCA_034658555.1 Thermodesulfobacteriota bacterium
CACGTGGAAACAACCATTATTGGGGGAAAGACAGAAAACGAGCAATCAACAGACCTTGCTACGTTTACCTATGGTTTTGATATATATTACCGCAACTGGGATGGATACCAGATCAATAACGACACTGGCGTGGTAACAAAACCCGATTTCTTCCCTGACGCAGACGCTCTTAATTTAGGTCTCTATTTAAAGGCGGAAAAAAACAGTGATAAGTGGTACGTGAGTTGCGGTATTCGCGGTGACTATTTTGAAACAGAAGCCAATGACTTGGTAAATGGGAAGCTTAGGTATAGCCAGATCCTGACTGACACTGATAAAGATAGGGATGCGTTTGCCAGTGGATATCTCTTAGCAAAATACTACATCAGCGAACAGTCTAATTTTTTTGGGGGAGTTGGACATAGTATCAGAACGCCTACTCTTGTTGAACGTTATCTTCAGGCTGGCACTGGATTTTATGGGAATCCGGATTTAAAGGCAACTAAAAATACGGAACTTGATTTTGGATTTGAGACTAATGTGGACAGAGTGAACTTCAAAATAAAGGGGTTTTACAGTTGGTTGAAGGATTATATTTATCAACAGGCGCCCCCCAAGACCTGGACGAACATAGATGCCCATATTTACGGTGCTGACGTAACGGCTCTTGTAGGTATAGGATATGATCTTTCCATAGAAGCGGCAGCAGCTTATCAACGAGGGAGAAAAGACTCTCAACCCCTTAATAATAAAGATGAAAATCTTGCTCAAATTCCCCCATTGAAAACCAAACTTGCTCTGCACTACGACAATTCTAAAGTTTTCGGAATATTGGAATTGATTCACTCCAGATGTACTGACGACGTTGATATCGACGCGGGAGAACAGGAGTTGAAGGGTTGGGATGTGGTTAATGCCAGAGCAGGATATCAGTATAAAGATCTGACATTTAATGTGGGCGTTAATAACATCTTTGACAGGAAGTATGCCGTAGCCAACTCCTACGAATGGGACGTGGTTAGTGGAGCAGGAGCAAGCCCAAAAATAGTAAACGAACCTGGCAGATTCTTTTATGGTAGTATTTCTTGTTTATTTTGACCATGCAACGACACTTATTTCTGTACACTTACCACTCCTCTGCCAAATGATCAATACCAAGGGCCTCCCACTGGGCGTTGCCCGCTCCTTCTCCCTCGATTTGATCAGCTCAATCAGGTATTCATAGAGATAAACAAATTCCACTTGGGCAGATGGATCTTCCTCTTTACATGCCTTCATACCCACACGGCAGCCAAATGAACCGCCGCCACAGTCCGGCATGATCATCCTTTTTACGTCTTTCTGTTTCACGAAATCGATCTTCCGTCTTGCCAGGGTCTTTGTTGCCTCATCGTTGCCTGTAAACAGCCCCCAGTCCACGGCCTCCCAGTTTTCAGAGGGCGAGGTCCAGTTTTCCCGGGCTGCATAGAATATCTTCCACCACCACTTCATGTCGTCATCGTCAGCGAAGACCTCCTTGGAATTGGGCCAGAAGAAGACGTCGGCCCCTTTTCTATCAATCGGGGCATAAAATCCAGAGCACACCTCTTTTGCCATCTCTTGGCCCAGGTCTGCCATGAGGTAAAAATAATCTGCCTTGGGAATGCTCATGTTGTTCCCAGTGGCCAAAACCGCCTCCACACCCTTGTGAACGATCCCAGGGACCTGATCGCGCGGCCTCAGACTCTTCATCTTTTTCATGAGATATACGATGTCGACTCCCATGGGACATGCATGGACACAACGCCCACAACCGGTGCAAAGCCAGGGAAAATCAGAAGAGACAACCTCTTCGACCATGCCAAAGACAAGCATCCGGAGGATCTTTCTGACGTCAAGACCCTCCAGCTCCGGTGTGCCAGTGGCCGGGCAACCGCCGGAACATGTGCCGCAAGTGAAGCAGGTATTCAGGTTGTAGTTGCTGAAATAATCTTTGAGCTCTTCACTCACTTTCTGGATTCTTATTGTTTCCATCTCTCATCTCTCCTGGAGTTGGAATAGTTGGAAAAACCGAGATTCCTCCCGGTCTTGCAAACTGAAGCAACAGAACGCCTGTGCGCGATATGCCTGACCTGGATTAGAATGGTTCAAGGGCGAGGCTGAAAGAGGCTAAAAAAGGATGAATTTCTGGGAAAATGATGCAGATAAGACTTGATTCTTCGGCCTGACCCCACCTACCGAACACGGGCAGAATGTCTATAGACAAGTCAGGTAAAACCGAAAAATTGGTACATTGATGGGCTCCGTATGTGAATATTTCATAAATTATGAATGGTAAATACAGAAGGATTTCCAATCTGTCAAATTGGGAATCCCTATAATGAAGTTACCAAGCATATGCTGAATCTATAGATCGTAACCATTTTATACTTCTTTTAAATGGATTGATCACCATGATGTTCGGTCTCATCGTTAATTCCGATAATCTTCTTTGCTATCTATTGATATTTCCTATTTGAAATATTTATTATTCTAATGTAGAAGTTATCGAGGATTTCATAAGAAGTCCATGGCAGTCCCTCAGGAGAATCCAGGCGTCATCCAAATGCATAAGAGAAAGTCTTTCTCAAAAGATCCTATCGCAGGGGAACTAGCCCATGTTTACGCCTTCCTTCATACCCTTACAGATTTCCCGTCAGATGAGCTCGTAACTCCTTTGACCCGCTCATTCATACAATCCATGTTGGCCGAACTGAGTCATCAGGGCCTGAATATTCCTGATCCCTTTGTCCTCTGTCCAAATTTATCTTTCTCCGAACTTGCCCAGGCCTATACCGGGCTCTTTATCTCTGCTGTACCCAGGGTGCCGGCACCCCCCTATGCCTCTATCTACCGGGGTGGAGACAGCTCTCTCTGTGGTCGAGGTCTCGTCGAGGCCGAGGCCTTTTATCGTTCAGCCGGCTTCTATCCGCGCTGCGGCGCTGAACCGGCTGATCACCTGTCGTGCGAACTGGCATTCCTGGCTCACCTTGCAGCTAAAGGGGCATGGGATATGGAAGAGGACTTTTTAAAACGTCATTTTCGGCCCTGGTTCAAGGCATTTCATGACCTTCTGGGCCGAGTAAATCCACATCCTTTTTATTCAATGACTATGGATTTAATCAACTTCTTTACAAAGCCTGAACCAGAGGAATCCGGTGAGATATATCCTGTTTCGGAGACTGGCGAACAGCACTGGTCTTGAAAGGAGAACCGGACATGTAAGATTCGGCAGGGCAGCTGATGTTTCAAGGTAGAGCAAACCTATAGCTATATATAATGATTAAGGAAAGGAGAGGTTGAGAATGAAGCTGACCCGTAGACGCTTTTTACAGAATGCAGGGATAACCGCAGCAGCCGTTGCGACCTGGAAAATACCAAAAGGGGTCATGGCGAGCCCT
>JAYEFH010000136.1:0-3398 GCA_034658555.1 Thermodesulfobacteriota bacterium
CTTCCTCAGGGTTGTCATAAACCTCATTTTGTCCAGAGGCTTGACCATATAATCATAGGCGCCATCTCTTATGGCCTCCACGACAGTATCAACACTATCCTCTGATGTGACCATTAACACAGGGACGTCATTATCTATTTTCTTTATTCTCTTCAAAACCTCTATTCCATCCATGCCGGGCATCTTGATATCCAGACATATGGCGGCAGGCCCTTTATCCATCATCCGCAGGCATTCTTCGCCGCTCTCAAAATCCAGGACGCTATAACCCTCCTTATTCAGCCAATGACCCAACAGACGACGTATAGAGATATCATCATCTACAACAAATATCAGTTCCTTATTCATTTCAGTACCTTTTTATAAACAATGCTGAAACACAATCACGAAAACACGAAAGATTGAAAACACTAAATAAAACAAAAGGAGTGTCCATTTAACTGCCCTGTAAACGCTTACGATTTGTTCAGCGAAATATCATTCTTTACTTCGGCAATCCGCGCCCTTTTCCTAAATCGTATTGTGGAATGAATCTTGACAATCACCCTGAAGCAGGTCATATAGATAGTAGAAGGTTCAAAAGTTTTGGGTTCAAGGGTTCATAACCGTTGATTTATGAGTTTTGAATGGTATCCCTGAACCATAAATCTGTGAACGTTTTTTTTAAACATATTTGCCTGAAGGAAAGACAAAATATGCATCAACCTTATGCCGGAAAACAAACTGCTGATTTAGTTCTATGGTGGTGGCTGTGGTACAAAGGAATGGTGCGCGTCTGCTCCTTTTAGGCTAAACCTTAAAGGCAAACTCAAAAGGCCGTGGACACGCAAAGGTGTTCACGGCCTTTTTATTTTGGCTCATTGCATCAAAATGAATTAACATAAATCTCTAAACTCTGAACCTTGGAACCTTTAAATATATCCTAAGGATAAAATATCATGATTACTCCGGATCTGACCCGGTTCAAATCGCTGGCTAAAGACGCGAATATCATATCAATATGGAAAGAGATAGCAGTTGACTTTGATACGCCTGTATCTCTGTTTGCAAAGTTTGGAGAAAATAGTTACTCATTCCTGCTGGAGAGCCTTGAAGGCGGAGAGAAGTGGGGAAGGTACAGCTTTATCGGATTCAAGCCCTTTCTGGTCTTCGGTTGTAAGGGGAATGATATCTTCACGGAGATTGAAGGCAAGCGTGAAAATATTACCGCTGCTGATCCGCTTGCCGCCCTCAGAGAAATAATGGCGCAATTTTCACCGGCAGAGGTCCCGGGGCTTCCTCGATTCTACGGAGGGGCTGTTGGATACATGGGATATGATATGGTTCGCTTCATAGAGCGTCTGCCTGAGAATCTTTCAGACACCGCAGGGTTTAATGATGCGGTGTTCATGTTTCCCGAGATCCTGCTTGTTTATGACAATATCAAGCAGATTCTTAAGATCATTGTTTGCCTCAGGGTAGAACCCGAAGACAACGCAGAATCCGTATATAAAAGAGGGGAAAAAGCTATAGAAGACGTAATCCATCGCATTCAACACGGATTGGATTACCCCGCCCCGCCTGCAAATCCAGTCCCTGCCACCAGCCTCAGCCCGGAGGTCCCCCAAGAGCGATTTGAGGACATTGTCCGCAGGGCAAAGGAATACATCCGGGCCGGAGACATAATCCAGGTAGTGCTTTCTCAACGGTTCTCCGGCAAAAACTCTATCCCTACGTTTGACTTGTACCGTGCCCTTAGAAGGATAAATCCATCGCCTTATCTTTATTACCTGCACCTGGAAGACGAGGTGCTCATTGGTTCTTCTCCTGAGATTTTAGTCAGGCTGACAGGCAATAAAATTGAAGTGAGGCCTATTGCAGGCACCAGACCAAGAGGTAAAGATCAAGAGGGAGACATTCGCTTTGAAAAGGAACTTCTCGCTGACCCGAAGGAAAGGGCGGAACACCTGATGCTGCTTGATCTTGGGAGAAATGATGCCGGCAGGGTTGCAAAGATGGGGAGCATAAAGATTGAGGATCTGATGGTTGTGGAACGTTATTCCCATGTGATGCATATTGTCACAGGTGTTAAAGGGGAACTAATGGATGGAAAGGACATGTTTGACGTACTACAGGCCTGTTTTCCCGCAGGTACTGTGTCAGGCGCGCCCAAGATCAGGGCCATGGAGATAATAGAGGAGCTCGAACACGCCCGGAGGGGACCATATGCCGGTGCCGTAGGCTACTTCGGTTTTTCAGGCAATATGGATCTTGCCATCACCATTCGCACGCTTTGCCAGAAAAAAGATATGCTTTACCTCCAGGCTGGAGCCGGTATAGTTGCTGACTCAGATCCCACTGTTGAGTGGGAGGAGACTATCAGCAAGGGGCAGGCTCTTATGAGGGCCATCGACGTCGCCCATGAGGAACTATCACAATGCTTATAGTTATCGACAACTACGACTCCTTTACTTACAACCTGGTCCAGGCCCTGGGAATGCTGGGAGCGGATATTAAGGTTGTGAGAAATGATAAGGCCACTGTAGAGGAGATAGCCTCCTGGACACCGGACCACCTCCTTGTTTCCCCCGGTCCTCGCACACCCAACGAGGCAGGCATATCCGTGGCTGCCATACGTCACTTTGCCAGGAAAATCCCGGTCCTGGGTGTGTGCCTCGGCTACCAAGCCATAGGTGTTGCCTTTGGAGGCAGGATGGTCAGGGCAGGAAGGCTTATGCACGGCAAGACTTCAATGATCAAACACGATGGAAAGGGCGTATATCGCGGTCTGCCGAATCCATTCGAGGCCATGAGATATCATTCTCTCCTTGTGGATAAGGCAACCCTCCCGTACTGTCTCGCAGTTACTGCATTGTCGGAGCAGGACGAGCTCATGGGCTTCAGGCACAAGGAATTCCCCGTGGAGGGAGTACAATTTCACCCGGAATCCATCATGACTCCTGAGGGAGTCAATCTTCTTAGGAATTTTTTGCAAACTTGAGTACAGGATTAGAGGGGTATGGATACATTAAAAAAGGCCATTTCTGATGTTGTAAGCAGGAAAGACCTCGGCCAGGCTGAGATTTCGTCGGTTATGGAAATAATTATGGAGGGAGAGGCAACACCTGCCCAGATAGGCGCCTTCATCACGGGTCTGCGGATGAAGGGCGAGACTGTGGATGAAATAGCCGGGGCCGCAAAGGTGATGAGGGAAAAGGCCGTATGTATTCATGTAAATCTGTCTCCGGGAGAACCGCTTGTTGACACCTGCGGGACCGGAGGGGACGGGGCACAGACCTTCAATGTGTCAACAACAGCCGCCTTTGTGGTCGCAGGGGCCGGCGTCAAGGTTGCAAAACACGGCAACCGTTCCGTGTCCAGCAGGTCAGGGAGTGCGGATGTGCTTGAGGCCCTTGGTG
>JAYEFH010000137.1:0-3394 GCA_034658555.1 Thermodesulfobacteriota bacterium
GTCCCATGGCCTGTGACCACATAGCTGCCTTCTTCAAGGCGCACAGTGACTTCTCCCTGGGCATCCGTGCCTCCGGTAATGGAGTTTACAGCAAAACGAAGCAGATGGCTTTTAGTCTTTACGAGCTCGGCCACTGCCTTATAGGCGGCATCTATCGGACCGGCCCCCAGGCTCACTCCATCAACCTCCTTGCCATCTATTTCCATTGCTACGGTTGCGGTCGGTCTGATACCGCTGCCACCGGCAACATGGAGGTAAACAAGACGATAACGATCAGGAATCCGAAGCACCTCTTCTGCAACGAGGGCCTCAACATCCTCCGGATAAACATCCTTCTTCTTATCTGCAAGGGACTTGAACCTTTTAAATACCCTATCGATCTTTTCATCGCTGAGCTTGTAGCCTACTTCCTCAAGCTTTGCCTTAAGGGCATGTCTCCCGGAGTGTTTCCCAAGGACAAGGGTCCCTTTGCTAAGGCCTATGTCATTGGGATCGATAATCTCATACGTAGTACGTTCCTTTAAGATTCCATCCTGGTGAATTCCGGCCTCGTGTGCAAAGGCGTTGTCCCCTACTATGGCCTTGTTCGCCTGAACTACCATTCCGGTAAGCATGCTTACCAGTCGGCTGGCAGCCATGATGTATTGAGAAGATATCGCTGTGTCAAAGGGAAGGACGTCTCGCCTGGTACGGATGGCCATGACCACCTCTTCCATAGCGGCATTTCCGGCCCTCTCACCTATACCGTTTACAGTGCACTCCACTTGTCTTGCACCATTCTCTAAAGCTGTCAGCACATTCGCCGTAGCCAGTCCCAGATCATTGTGACAATGTATGCTCAAAATCGCTTTATGGATGTTGGAAGTGTGCTCGACCACATATCGGATCATCCTGCCAAAGTCATGCGGTATGGCATACCCGACTGTGTCCGGAAAATTAACAGTGGTGGCACCCGCATCTATTACTGCCTCAAAGACTTTGCAGAGAAAATCCAGATCGCTCCGGCTCGCGTCTTCAGCGGAAAACTCCACATTGCCGGTGTATTTTGCAGCATACCCTACCGCTGCCCTGGCCATATCCAGTACCTGCTCCCTGGTCTTTCTCAGTTTATACTTGAGGTGGATATCAGAGGTGGCAAGAAAGATATGTATTCGAGGATTTTCTCCCTCCTTTATGGCCTCCCAGGCAGTATCGATGTCTTTCTCATTGGCACGGGCCAGGGCAGCAACCTGCAACCCCCTGAATTCCTGTGCAATGCGCTTAACACTCTCAAAATCACCTAGGGAAGCAACAGGAAATCCGGCCTCAATCACATCGACATTCAGCTTTTTCAACTGTCTCCCGATCTGGAGTTTTTCCTCAACGTTTAGAGATACACCAGGAGACTGCTCACCGTCTCTTAATGTAGTATCAAATATTATTATCCTTTTATTGCTGCTCATTTTTTTACATCCCATCATCTCTGCCGGGGGAAACATCTTTGGTGTGATGTTCCGCACCAGACCTCAACGATTTGGGTCTCAAGGCCCTAATGGACATCAAGACAGGCCCGGATATCACATAAGTAGTTATAAGGACAAATAGCGTCACCTTGGGCTCCATAGCAACTACCATTATGGCCAGAATCAATACTACCATACTGGAAAAAGGGTGCTGCTGAAGCCAGCGGACTTCCTTAAAAGCATAGTAACGCACATTGCTGACCATCAGAAAGGAAAGACCATAGACCATGATCAGCACTGCCACATGACGTACCGGGCCAAATATACCGACATGCTGGCATAAAAGTACAGATGTAGCCAATACAGCCCCGGCAGAAGGGCAGGGCAGACCAAAGAAGTAATAATCCCTTGAGCTGCTGATATTGCTGCTCTGGCTCAGGGTATTGAATCTGGCCAGCCTGAGGGCAGTGGTTGCCACATACAGGAAGGCAGCAAGCCATCCGAGGCGGCCGTAATCCTGCAGCCCCCACATATAGGCCAGTATGCCGGGAGCTACTCCAAAGGCCACCAGGTCTGAAAGGGAATCATACTCCATGCCGAATCTACTCGTAGTATGGGTCCAACGAGCCACCCTGCCGTCCAGACCATCCAGAATACCGGCTATCAAGATGGCTACGGCAGCGGTCTGATAATTCCCTTTAATCGCGGCAATAATGGCATAGAATCCGCTGAACAGGCTTGCCGAGGTCAGCAGATTTGGGAGGAGATATATGCTACGTCTTGAAGTCTTGTCTGCTGAATCACCGCTTTGCTTTTGTTTCATGGGAGACCCCCCATTAGAAATTAGAAAATGGAAATTAGAAATTAAATCGCTAATTGTTACCATTTCGGGCAAGGACCGTCTGCCCGGCCGTTGTCAGGTCGCCCTTTTTCACCAACACTGAAACATCCTTCGTGACATACACGTCAAGGCGAGATCCAAAACGAATGAGTCCAAAGCGTTCCCCTATTTTAACACTATCACCGACCTCAGCCCAGCAAACAATTCGCCTGGCTATTATACCCGCCACCTGTACGACGGTCAGCTCCATTCCGTCCTCGTTGCGGATCAAGACTGCATTTCGCTCGTTTTCAAGCAAGGCCCTTTTGCGGTCGGCAGGCCAGAAGGATCCAGGCTGGTAAGAAATTTGTTGAATCTTGCCTGTAATTGGGGCCCTGTTTACATGCACATTAAAAATATTCATGAATATACTGATTCGCTTTACGTCTTTTCCATTAAGGGAGCCCGTGTTGTCTTCAGCTATATCTATGACACGACCGTCAGCCGGTGATACCACCAAGCCCGAACCTGATGGAATTACACGCTCAGGGTCCCGAAAGAAAAAAAGAACAAAGACCGCAATCACAAAAAAGACCACGGCCGGAACAGGCCAGTTGAGTAAAGCAAATATCACAGCGGCCAAGACGGCAATACCTATAAAAGGGACTCCTTCCTTGGCAACCGGAATGCGATGAGAATGCATTAAGGGCTTAGAGCCGGGGCTACTTATTGAGCCAACTCATCATATCCCTCAGGCGGGAACCGACTTCTTCTATAGGATGTTCCTTTTCCCGCTGTCTGAGAGCGTTGAATACAGGGCGTTTGACTTGGTTTTCCAACATCCACTCCCCTGCAAATTTGCCACTCTGAACCTCATCAAGAATTTTGCGCATCTCCTTTCTTGTTTCTTCTGTTATTATGCGCTTTCCCCTGGTAAGATCACCATATTCCGCCGTATCGCTGATTGAGTAACGCATCTGCGACAGACCACCTTCGTAAATCAGATCAACTATGAGCTTGAGTTCGTGGCAGCACTCGAAATATGCTATTTCCGGCTGATAACCCGCTCCAACCAAGGTCTCAAAACCGGCTTTTATGAGTTCGGTAACCCCACCACAGAGGACACATTGTT
>JAYEFH010000138.1:0-3388 GCA_034658555.1 Thermodesulfobacteriota bacterium
AGACAGAACTGATACTCAATAAGTTTGGGTTTGACGTCCCTGAACTGCGTACGGATGTAGCAGGCGAAAAGTTTATGCTTGTTGATCACAGCGATCTCAAGCAGGCCCCGGACAACTGCGACAAAGGAGAGTTGCTGGCAATTATTGATCATCATAAGATCGGAGATATTACCACTCCCAATCCTATTTTTGCATGTGTTATGCCGGTCGGGTGTACAGGCACTGTTCTCCGTGTCCTTTACAAGGACGTTTACAAAAAGGAGATCCCGCCGAATATAGCCGGTATCATGATGTCGGCAATTCTCAGTGATACAGTACTCTTCAAGTCTGTAACCTGTACTCCTGAAGACAAAGAGGCCGTTGCGGACCTTGCCAAGATAGCCGGTATTGATGATCCAATGGCTTGGGGCATGGAGATGGCCAAGGCCAAGAGCGCGGTGGAAGGCGTGCCCGCGAGGGACTTGGTCTTCCGTGACTACAAAGACTTCGATATGGCAGGCAATAATGTGGGAATCGGCCAGCTTGAGCTGGTGTCGCTGGACCTGGTGGCTGATATAAGAGACGATCTCTACGCAGAGATAGAGAAGGTCAAGGCCGAAGGAAACCGTCACAGCGTTTTCCTCATGCTTACTGATATCATGGAGGAAGCCACGGATCTCATGGTTGTTTCAGATGATCCCGGTATTGTTGAAAAGGCCTTTGGCAAGGCACTCGAAGGCCGGACTGTCTGGCTTCCCGGTGTAATGAGCCGGAAAAAGCAGATGGTTCCCAATCTGGAAAAGGCATTTGCCTCATAATTTCCGGAAATATTGATCCTTACGGCCGGGGTATGTCCCCGGCCTTTTTTTTGGGGTGCTTTGCGGGAAAATGTTAAATCTTGAGTGTTGAGTTTTAAATTTAATAAAGCAGGAATAGGGCGATTATGGAGGAATCTATATGAGGCAGGACCTTAAAGAGCGTTTTATAGATGGGCAGTTTAAATTCATGGATGAGGATTTTGAGGGCTGCATTGCCGTGTTTACAGAGGTATTGGAGGCAGACCCTCAATGCGCCAAGGTGTATCAGGCAAGGGCCATAGCATGCCTGAGGTTAAATGATATTGATGCGGCAATAAAGGACATTGACGCTGCAATAAAGTGCGAACAGGAAAATGCCCGCCTTTACTATCATAAAGGGGGTATTTTATTCAAGGCAGAGCTTTGGAATGAGGCACTGAAGTGCCTGACACAGGCAATCGACCTTGCTCCTGAATATGCCCCTGCTTACGCACTGAGAAGTGAGGTCTATGAACGCTTGGGTGATAAAGACGCAGCGGGTCTGGACATAAATAACGCCATGCAACTCAGGAAAGAGTCGACAGGTGTCGTAGATTGGTAGCTTTAATAGTGCCAATTGAGTCCCAGGTAGGCCTCAAAGGGAGCGGCCTCTATCGGGCTGTATGTGCCTGACACTTTGTAATGCTTGTTGAACACGTTCTTCAGCGCCAATTGTATATCAAGGTTCTGGAATAAGACATCGCGGGCCGTGACGGTTGTATCGAAAATCCAGGCAGGACTGGTGGAGTCATGCCAATCCCCTTTTTTATAATAATAAGTCTTTGAATCCGCATATTGCAGGCGGACAGAAAAATCCAATCGATCCAAAGGGCTCCATAGGAGTCCAACATTGAACAAATTCTCTGGGCCCGTATCAAAAGGTGTTTCCCAAGAGGCATAGACTATTGGCTCCTTTGTTCCGTTTTGCGGAAGAGGTATCGGAAACGCATACAAGTTATATGCCTCCTTATCCCCATCCTGGGATAAGATAGTTGCATTGCCCCAAAACCGGAGGCTGCGGGATACCTGCCACGAGATATCGAATTCTCCTCCATAGATGTCTTCAGACCCGGGTTTTGAAAAACCTACACAGGGTTCTTCCTGGATATGATGACGTATCTCATTCCAAAAAATTGTGGATGAAAAGGAAAATGACGCTGAAGGATGCCACGTAAAGTTCATGCTGAGATTTTGTATTCGTTCCGGGTCAAGGTCTTTCAGGCCTACAAGTTCCTGATTATATGGGGTGCGATAGGCGGTGCCATAGAGTAGCTTCAGATACCATGAAGGCCTTGGGAACCAACTGATTCCCATATTATGGTTTATTGTTTGATTATACTGGCTGTGGTCGTCCAGTCTGAGGCCCAGCCAGGCATCAAAATGGCTCCAGTGATGCCGAACCTGGCCAAAAACAGACCAAAGCGAAGTATTGAAATCCTCTTCTTCAGGGTCATGCGGTGGAAAGAAGATATTCTCAGGATTAACGTAGTCAGGAAGGTAGTCCCTATTAACTACGGCATCGGTAATTTTATTGTATCTGCATGAGAGCCCAGCGGTAAAAAGGCCCTTGCTATCCCATAGCTCCCTGTCATACAGGATTTCTCCGTATTTTATATAGCTCTTTGTGTTCCAGGATAAGTCTATTTCTTCTTCCTTGTAGTCCAGCTCATTGTAATAGGCATTTAATCTCAGATATGAACGATCCATAGGCCTTTCCATCTCGAGACGCACAAACCTAAATGGCGACTCTCGTTTCCCTGCCCAGCTAAAATCGGTTTCGGGTTCTCCCAAAAGGACATAAGGCCGCTCTGTATCAGACCACCTGCCTGATATGTGGAGCCAGTCCTGCCAGGAAAAGTTCAGTATAGCCTCTACGTATTTGGAATTATCTACATCTGAATGTCCCAGCCGCTCGCTTGGGGGAACAAGTTTGGATTCGTCTCTTTTAATTTTTACTACATTATACTTGTTCTGTAAGGGGTTAAGTCTTGTTGCGCTGATTGACAGAAATGCCTCCCAAGGCCCTGCATTTTTTCCCCAATTAATATTGAAATCTGCTTCGTGGTTTGGAGTTCCTCCGCGCAGATTTAATTCTACTCCATCGACATCTCTGCCCCGTTTGGGAACTATATTAACTATGCCTGCAAATGCATCCGGACCCCACAGAACTGAACCAGGACCCCTTATCACCTCTATACGTTCTATAGGGTATAGAGAAAGCTCTTCGTCCAGGGGATTGACGGTTTTTGTATTGTCTGATGTTAAGGGGACCGAATCGTAAAGGAAAAGGATACTATTTGATACCCCCCTGAGATAGGGCTGGGTACCCCATTCCCTAGGCGACACATAAAATCCCGGCAGCATGGACAGCGCCTCTCCAAGGGTTCGGACCCCATTACGCTCAAGATCTTCCTTTGTGATTACCTGGGCCACGGCAGGTGCCTGTTCTATAGGCTCTGCCCTCCTTGATGCGATAGTAAGCACTGACAGATCTTCGCCTATAAAGAGAAGAGATGTATCTATGGCCCCGACGATTTGAGCGCCGGCCAAGAGGTAGTGTAAACTACGTGTAC
>JAYEFH010000139.1:0-3379 GCA_034658555.1 Thermodesulfobacteriota bacterium
TGTGGGACCCACCAAGGCTACCACCTTTTCCTGTTCAATAAGTTTCCCTGCCTCGATTAACAATTTGCCAGGTTCACCTCTGGTGTCAGCCACTATCAACTCAAGAGGCCTGCCGCCGATTCCCCCTTGGGAGTTAAGACACTCTACGGCCTTTCTCGCAGCCATATATGCAGCCTGGCCCTCTTTGCGGTGGTCTCCTGTAAGATCCAACAGCCCACCTATAGATATCGATAAGGCATTACTGCGGCACACTGCTTTATCAACAATCAGCACACTTGCAACAACAAATAAAAAAAGGCAGCACAGGGTCTTAAACCCCGGAGCTGCCTTAGGTAATTTTCGGTTCATATAGTCTCTGAAGCGACTTCTATTTTATCTTTGCAAGCTTTTTCTTGGCTACGCTCATTTGTGAGCTCTTTGGGTATTTTTGGATGAGTTTGTTAAGTACTATTTTTGCACTTTCATTGTCTCCGAGCTTTGCAAAGGCAATGCCCTGTTTCAGCAAGGAGTCAGGCACTTTGTTACTTTTTGGATACCGACTTATTACCTTCTGGTATTCCAGAATTGCCTCTTCAAATCGTTGCAGGTTGAATTCACACTCACCCATCCAGAAATAGGCATTTGCGACCCTTTTCCCATGGGGGTGTTTTTCTATATATGTCCTAAGGGTCTTCTTAGCATCCTTGTACTTTTTCTGTTTAATTAGGTCTAAGGCCTGCTGATATAGGTCTACTGCACCCTGTGCGGCATTCTTCCTGGCCTGCTCCACCTCCTTTGTCACCCTGGTAGAGGCTTGAAGCAGTTTGACTTCATCTCTCAGATTTTCTACTTGTTTTTTGAGATCCTCTCTGAAGCGAACTGTTTCCTCTTCCTCCTGCTCATTTTTGTGGCCAACCTGGTCGATCAGGCCGTTCATCCTGAGGAGTTCTGCCTGCAACTCGTCCATCCGGTTTACAAACTCTGCCTGTCGACTCCTCACAGAGGCTATCTCCTGAGCCTTTCCCGTATCCGCGACTTCCTGCTTCAGAGAATTAACCTGATTGCTCAAGACACGGTTCTCCGCAGACAGACTGCTTACACGCCTTTCCAGCATGTTCGCCTGGTCCTGGGGAGCACAGTGGACCAATAGCATGGGTAGGAAAGCAACAACGACCAGCCGCATAGTTTTTAGAAAAAACGACTTGCTCTTCTCAGAAAAAATTAAGTCTTTCAAATCCTTGACCGATTGCATCTCAGACTCCTTTTCGAACAAAATTGAGCAATTAGCGTTAGCAATTAGTTTAACGGTTACCGGTCTGCCGCCCTTGCAAGACAGCTAACTACTCAACTTAGGTCCGAACAAAAAACAGAATGTGATTATTCTACCCTATAACAACATTTCATGGAATGTTATTTTTTGAAAATGTTGAATTAAATGTAACCGTTCAGTGCGACCGGGCAAGGTCGCATATTCCAGCGGGTGTGAATCCCGCTCCAGTGGAGGGAAGACGGTCACATGAGTAACAGCGCTGTAAGGTGTATTCTCAACGGATTGTGTTTTGAAATCCGAAAAAGGCTGTTAGCTGCCAGTGGGGAGTGAATAATAACATTCAGCTTGGGGACGGCTTCCGTATAGTTTTATCCTGGTTGGCGTCAGAAAGGCCTTTATCCTGTAATTTTTGAGTGTCTTCAAGGCCATCTATGCCAAAGAGACTGCAAGCAGCGTCCAATATCATCCCGCTGTTCTTTTCTTGAGCCACCTTCTTGATATAGACTATGGGATCGTGGAGTATCTTCTGCACAATGGACTTGGTAAGGACATCCAGGGCCTTTTGCTGCTCATCATTGAGGGATTCAATGACCTTATGGCTCCGTAAAATTTCTTTCTGTCTCACTGCCTCGCCCTTTTCCTGAATGTGTTGAATTACAGGCACCACATTCAGAGATTCCATCCAGGCCATGAACTTGATAACCTCGGCCTCCACCATACGATCCGCCTTGGAAGCTTCCTTTTCACGTTCTGCCTTATTGAATTCTATAACCCCTTTCAGATCATCAATATCGTATAAATAGACATTGTCTATATCATTGACCTTGGGATCAATGTCTCTTGGTACTGCAATATCAATAAAGAACAGGAGGCGATGACGTCTGGGACGCATAATCCGTTTCACTTGGTCTTTGCTGAGAATAATCCCGGGAGCACCGGTAGAACTTATAACTATGTCCGCATCAACCAGAGCGTCCCCCACCTCTTCCAGGGATATGGAGCTTCCTCCAAGGGATCGAGAGAGTTCTACTGCACGGGAGAGTGTACGGTTGGCCACAACCAGCCTGTCGGCACCGCCGGCAATAAGATGCTGTGCTGCCAACTCAGCCATTTCCCCCGCACCTATCAGCATGCCGTTTTTACCCGCAAGGTTCCCAAAAATCTTTTTAGCAAGCTCAACAGCCGCATAGCTGATAGAGACTGCATGGCTTGCGATCCTTGTTTCAGTCCTGATCCTTTTGGCCACCGAAAAGGCCTTGTGGAGCAGACGATTGAGGACCATGCCAGCAGTCTTGGCCTCTGATGCCATGCGGTAGGCATCCTTCAACTGTCCGAGGATCTGGGGCTCCCCCACAACCATGGAGTCAAGGCTGGAGGCTACCCTGAAAAGGTGCCTGATGGCAGACATGCCCTGGTATTCATATAGTGCTCCCTGGAGTGTGCTGGAATCCACTTTGCCCCTATCCAGCCACAGCCCTTTTATTGCTTCTTTGACCTTATCCAGGCGATTTGTAGAAATCAGGATTTCTACCCTGTTACAGGTGGAAAGAAACACAACCTCTTCGCAGAAAGGAAGCTTGGCAAACAGTCTCAGGGCAGGAATATCACTTCCGCCTAAGGAAAGGCGTTCCCGCACTTCCACAGGTGCGGTGTTATGATTTACTCCCAGGAGGACTATCTGCGGTTTATTTAAGCCAAGTGGCATAGGAATGGGCACCAGAAAGTAACAGACTTACTCCCAGGAAGGTAAAGACCAAAACAGCAAAACCAATTAATGTCATAATAGCAGCCTTTCGTCCTCGCCAGCCCACTGTAAGTCGCTGATGAAAAAGGGCTGCATAAATAAACCAGGTAATCAGTGACCATGTTTCCTTTGGGTCCCAACTCCAGTATGATCCCCAGGCCTTCTCAGCCCAAATGGACCCTGTCACTATCCCCAGTGTGAGCAGGGGAAATCCCACGGTCAAACAGCGCTCGTTCATGGCATCCAGGGTCTCAAGGGAAGGCAGCCTCTGAAACACGGCCCCCAGTCGCGTCTTTTTTATCTGCCTTTCCTGGAGCAAGAACATAATGGCAATACAAAAGGCCAAGGCAAAAACAGCATTTGCAAACAGGCAGATAATGGCATGA
>JAYEFH010000140.1:0-3336 GCA_034658555.1 Thermodesulfobacteriota bacterium
TCAATCATGGAACTATTCCGAGTTCTGAATTTTTAAGAGAGAAAATCGGGGATCAGATCAGTTATTTGATCCTGAAATGGGCTATGATCGAAAGTATGAGGGTAAAATAATCACATCGTTATCAAGGCTTGATGTAACGTTAAAATTATGGCCCAAAAACGCCCACTTCCATTCAGGCGTTCTCCTGCCATTGTGCCTGCCCCGGAGCACGGAATCAGGCCATCCGGGGAATTTTATTAACCCCAAACATCAACCTATAATATCAAGGAGAAACCATGGATTACATCACAGATGCGGCAATAGCCACACCACATTGGGAAGCGTGTGAAACCTGTAAGTTTCGTCGTGACTATGGATGTGCTTTGCCTTGTGTGGATTTGTCAGTATTTCTTGGAGATTGGATAATTTGTGACGACTATGAAAAAAATAACAATTATGAGGAGAAAAAACCATGAACGATCTACAAACGATTCACAAAGAAGATTTCATATTCCCTATCGAAGTTAACGAAGAAGCGTTAACGGAATTAGAACGACAGTGCAACTCGGCAAACATACCGACCGACTTGAATGTTAAGACTAACTATAACGCGGTCAAAGAAATGGTCCACGCTACACAGAAAAGCCTGACCATTACTGAAAATACTCGGAAAGAGAAAAAGAGACCATTCTGGGACGCAGGTCAAAAGATTGACGCGATAGCAAAGGAAATCAAGGGCAGGATTACTACTGCTAGAGACCCTTGGGTAACAGCAAAAAAAGATCATGACGCGGCTATTGAGATAGCTAAAAAGGAAAGGAAGCGGAAAGAAGAAGAAAGAATTGAGAAAATATGCACTCGTATAGCATCAATAAAGTCATGGCCTGCAATCGCAATTGATATGAAGTCCGATAACATCTTGGGAATGCTTCAAAACATGGAGTATGAGGAGTATCATCGTCCGGTCTGGGCTGAAGAGTATCAAGAAAAAGCGGCCAAGGTGATAGATGAAACGAGGAACCAGCTTCAAAATTTGCATGATATGAAAGTTATGGCTGAAAAGGCGGCCAGGGCTGCGGCCGAACGGGAAAAGGAAGAGGAAGAGCGGCAACGTCAGCGCGCGATAGAACAAGAAAAACTTGCCGCTGAAAACATAAAGAAAGCGGCAGACTTGCAGGCTGCTTCCGACAGGTTGGCATTTGAAAGGAAGGCGTTTGAAGACAAGGAAGCGGTTGTCAGGGAAGAGCAAAGAACCAAGGCAAAACAGAAAGCTTTCGCAGAAGATAAGAAAAAGGCTGAGGCTAATCTCGAAGTCAGTTTTGAAAAGACTCTTGAAGCAATATCTCCCTGGATTTGTGATGAAAGGATTGCCGTCGATTTTATCAATAAAGTAAGAACTAACGAGTTTACCCACATCAAATGGGTTGATTAGCATGATAAAATTTTGCGTCTTAGGCTCTGGATCGGGTGGCAATGCTACCTATGTTGAGATCGACGGGAAAAAAATTCTACTCGACGCCGGGTTTTCGTATTCGAAATTAACGGAAAAGTTGGCGGGGATTAATCAATCCATAACTGATATTGACTATGTTTTCATCTCTCACAATCACAAAGACCATATCCAGGCTCTAAACAAATTCAAGAAATCCAACCCAAATGCTGTTATTACGGCCTGCCCTGACATTATTCACGGGCAGGCCGTAATAGACAATTCTTCCTTTATCGCAACCCCATTTCTCTTATCCCATGATGATCCGTGCTATGGGTATAGGCTGATGGATAATTGCGGCAATGCATTGGTTTACGTGCCTGATACTGGTTATATCCCTGAAAACGTATATCCATTCCTGTTTGATGCGAATGCCATAATCCTGGAATTTAATCACGATGTGAAGATGCTTACGGAAGGGCCGTACAATGTTGAACTTCAGGAAAGGATATTCGGATGCGAGGGCCACATGAACAACGAGGACGCCGGGGACGTCCTGGAAGGGATAGCCTGGTCCGGGTTAGAATACGTGGTTTGTTTTCATCTGTCTAGGAATTGTAACCATCCGGATCTGGCAAGATATGAGGCGTCGAGGGGGTTGGCGGGGTTTAGTAACTGTCAGGTGATTTGTGCTAGGCAGGATGAAGATACAGGTATGATGTTTTTGGTTTAAAAAGGAACAGTCTTAATCTCTTTAATTTCCGGATAATCCCCATTCTCATCTAGCAGTATTTCCGTAATTATTTCAAATTCAGAGTCCAGGAATTCATCTACTGATTCTGGGAATTTTGATTTCCCTACCTTCTTCCAAAGCTGTCTGGCTTTTTCAACTGCATATCCGTTATATTCATCTGGAAGACAGAACCATAAAGAAACCTCTTTTGGATGATAAATATTCTGGCCATATATTAAGGTCATTTTACCCAGTCTTTTTCTGGATTTCCTTCCAACGTGGTCGTCAACAACCTGCTTGTCAATGTCATGCCATTCCGGTTCAACTCTTTCAAAATCCACGTCTTCCATTTCCGGTATTTTTTCAGCTTCTTCAAAAGTTGAAGCTGGCCATTCATAACCGCAGGGGCATTTCCTCAGTGCAATATGGACTTCCTTTTCACACATAGGACAGAGTTTAATTAGTTCATTATCTTTTTTGATCATATCTTGAACTGATTTAGGAACTGTAACCTTGATATTGTCCAGGTTTGTGCCAAAATATGCGGTGTTATTTGTCAGGTCCAGCAGGAAACCATGGTCTTTACCTGGTGATGTTCGAAGGACACGGCCAACTGATTGCAGAAACAACGACGAAGAGAGCGTAGGGCGTACCATAATGAGACAATCAAGGTCTGGCATATCAAAGCCTTCTGTTAAGATATTGACGCTTGTAATTATGCGTGAGCGGCCTGTAATCCATGCCTGCATATTTATCTGTCGTTCGATGGGTGATAACTGAGAATGGACTATAGTTGTTTCGTCTCCCAGCATTTTCGCAAGTTGTTTCGCGTGATCAATCGTACAGCAGAACACACAGATTTTTTTATAGTCCTGAGTGTAAAGTCGGATTGCGTCAACAGCGGTCTGAATATGCCGTTGCTGTGATAGCGTATCTCCGAGTTCCTGCAATACATAATCACCTGAGACTGATACGTTCTCAAGGTCTTGTGTCAGACTTTTATGTGTTGCTACTTTGCCTTTCAATGGGACCAGCCAGCCTTGGTTCTTCAATCCTTCGTATTCCACAGAATGATTCAGTCTGGGAAATAGATTTTGAGAGCCAGGAGCGCACTTATCACCGTAAATGTATCCATGCCCGAGGCGAGACGGTGTAGCTGTAACTCCGAGTATCCGTAACGCTGGATTAAGAGCGT
>JAYEFH010000141.1:0-3326 GCA_034658555.1 Thermodesulfobacteriota bacterium
CCCCGGCCGCTGGTTACAAGGCTGAATCTGGAAGCACCTGCATCCCAGGCTTTTGCCGCCGCTTCCAGAATTTCATCAGTCGATTTGAGGGAGAAAACAGGACTCCTTGTTCCGTACCTAGAGGACTGGGCACAAAATGCACAGTCTTCAGTGCACCTTCCGGACTTTACGTTCATTATGGTGCACAGAGAAAGGCTGTCACCCCTGGCCCGCAGCTTTGCATCCCTGGCCAAGGTCATCAGCTCAGACAATGGAAGCTTTAACAAATCGTTGATTTTATCAATGCTGTACATTATTTGCGGACAGTTCCTAATCCCGAGATAACTTCAAAACTCCGGTCGAGGATATGTATATGTTCGATCGCATTCAGACCAACCCTACAAAGAACTTCGTAGCGTATGCCACCAAAATTCCATAACCGAAACTCATCAATGTGCCAATGATGATGTACTCAGCCTCCATTCGGTGCTTGTGATCCTTAATTTCACCAAACCGAAAGACGGATTTGGCAGCTATAAGAAACCCTATTCCTGCGGACTGATTTACAAAAACAAAAAGGAAAATCAGTGCCCGCTCCAGTTGACCAATTACGCTCCCGCCATTTTCAAAGCCCCTGCTCATAGGCATAGGATCTGTTTCCACTTTTTGCCTCGATTCGCACTCATGCGTTTCAAGTTGATCAAGGAACGGCTGGACGGCCATCTTAATAAAAATGCTTCCTGCTTTGGTAACAGCAATAACCCCGGCAAATAAAATAAGGAATTTCAAGAAACCTTTCCCGAAAAAGTTTACCCAGAAAAGCGAAACTATGCCCATCATCTTCACGACGATGATGGAGATTAAGATAATAACGACAACGTGTGCAATCTGAATGGCCATGAACGTCCAGACATCCCGTTTGCCATATATTGCCATGATGAAATCAATAATGGCATACGTTGTGAGTATTAGCAGTGGTATCTCCCACCTTGTCCACGATCCGCAAAGTGCGTAACTCCAGACTGCCACGATGGCCGCGTGTCTGATGAGGATAAAAACTTTACTTTTGTTGGAGACATAAGTGTTAGACTGAAAAAGATATTCTCCGGCAAAATATGCCGATATCAGGCAAACCAGGAGTTGTTTTACGTTAATCAAGATCATTCAATACACTGGATAAAGCCAATTCCAAGTTATAATAACTCCCTAAGACTGTTCTCGAAAAAGGTAATGCCTTTATCAACAGCATGCCGGCCGGCGCGATTCAAATGTTGCCCTACCGCTTGCTGCGAAATAGGCTTATTCCGCCACGACGTGGCAATTTCCTGCTGCGTCCATCCCTGAAGAGCTCCGATGATAGCTTGTGCCTGCTTTTCAGTCCAGTTCATAGCTAATACATCCAAAAGCTGAACCACCACTTCTATGGCATCGTGACGTCCTTCGCTCTTTTCTCCTGCAAGCACAAAACATATTAGACTGGATTTTGACATTTTTTCCAACGCACCGCCGGATTTTCTATAAGCCTCACCGTCCCCGTCTGAAACACGTTCTCCAGGAATAAAATCAATCGTTCCTACAGCTATTGCCATACGGGTATCTGCTTTGTTGTTTTGCATACCGACACGCAAAAAGGCTCTGTAAAAAAGTCCGACTCGCAGTGATTTAACAGGATCAGTGATCAGCAACTGCCAACCATCGCCGCGGAAGATATCCACTTTCATAGGGACAACAGCTTTCCCAAAAACTCTGCACAATGTATCCCCCCCATCCTTCATAACATGATAGAGTTTCTTGCGATCATTCTTAGAAAATCGAGAGGAGGCAACAATGTCACCCGTAATTACCGCATAAAGTTTTCTACGCTGAATTTTCATCAATCCTATTGTCTGCTTTCTGATGAATTTGTTTTTTGTTATTTCTACTGCACCCAAAAGATTAGCCAAGCAACAGATACAAGCTTTATCACTTGTAATGATCTATTACAAGTCAAAAGGCCTGTATTTATGGACAGCAGCTATGGACCTATTCCTTCAATCCAGAAACAACCTTAAAACTCCGATCCAGGATATCTTCTATCTGATCCATTGTTACCGATAGAGGAAGAAAAAGATAAATTATGTCACCTAGTGGCCGCAGAATCAATCCTTTTTTTAGTCCCTCTTTGTAAATCATCCTCCCTACCCTTTTCTCAGATGGAAATGCGGTCCTGGTCTTTCGGTCCATGACCAGTTCAAGAGCTGCCACCATGCCGATCCCCCTGACGTCTCCCACCCAGGGCAGCTCTCCAAACCTCTTCATGCCGGACTGGAGGGCACTGATTTTATCCTGCAACTCATTCAGCACATTCTCTTGCTCAAATATCTCCAGAGAAGCCAGGGCCGCCGCAGATGCCAGAGGATTACCCGTAAAAGTATGACCATGAAAGAATGTCCTGTCCTCTTTGTAGTCGGCATAAAAGGCATTATATACATCATCAGTGGTTATGGTGGCTGCCATAGACATATATCCGGCAGTCAACCCCTTTGAAAGACATAGAAAATCAGGGCTTATGCCGGCGTGTTCAAGGGCGAACATGCGCCCGGTCCGGCCAAAGCCCGTGGCAACTTCATCCAGGATCAGGTGGATTTGGTGGTGAGAGACAAGCTCTGCCAGCCTTTTCAGATATTCCACAGGATATACTATCATCCCGCCCGCTCCCTGAAGCAGAGGCTCAAGTATGATTCCTGCTATCTCATTGCCCTTATCGGCAAGCAACTTCTCAAGCGGAGCCAAGCATTCAAGGGAACAATTTAGTGATTTGGTGATTTGGTGATGTAGTGATTTGGTGATTGAACTATTTGGTGATTGACCGGGTGGTCGGTTACCGTATGGACAGCGATAACAATAGGGAGATGGTATCCTGTAGGAGCTAAAAGTAAGGGCATCAAAAGGGCCCTTGAACTTAGGGACCCCGCCCAGGCTCATGGCACCGATAGTGTCACCGTGATATCCCCTTTCAATGGAAACAAAGCCTTCCCTCTGGGTCTCGCCCCTATGCTTCCAGTATTGAAAAGACATCTTTATTGCCACCTCACAGGCAGTGGAACCGTTATCCGAATAAAAAACCCTGCTCAGTCCATCCGGGGTCAAGGCAACAAGTTTTTCTGCCAGACGGACGGCTCCCTCATGGGTAGTGCTTGCAAAGTGCACATGTTCCAGTCTGTCCATCTGATCTCTGACAGCCGCCTTGATCCTGGGATGATTGTGACCGTGAAGTATGCACCACCATGAGGATATGGTGTCATAGTAGCGTCGTCCCTGGGCATCAAACAAAAATACCCCATCCGCTCGATCCACAAACAGGGGAT
>JAYEFH010000142.1:0-3317 GCA_034658555.1 Thermodesulfobacteriota bacterium
GCTTTACTTATAACACAGGGACCCATGTGGTTAAGGAGGATGAAACTATGGAACAGGTCTTGGTTTCCGGTGTTACCTGCAGCCGAAATGAAGCGCGTATTACCATCACAAAGGTCCCTGACAGCCCTGGGATAGCCGCAGGCATATTCAATCCGATCTCAAACGCAAATATTGTGGTTGATATGATTATCCAGAATACAAGGGCCGGTGATCTAACTGACATGACCTTTACAATTCCACGGGGGAATTACGACCAGGCCATGGGAATAGTGCAAAAAGTAGCCAAAGAAATCGGGGCCGAGAAAGTTGCTGGAGACCCGAATATCGCCAAGGTTTCTATAGTGGGAGTGGGCATGAGGAACCACGCGGGTGTGGCCGGCAAGATGTTCGATATCCTGGCCAGGCATGGAATCAATATCCTCATGATCAGCACCTCTGAGATCAAGGTATCATGCGTCATTGAGGAGAAATACACTGAATTGGCCGTTCGCGCACTCCACGAGGATTTTGGTCTGAATCATGAATAAAAAAATTGAAATATATGACACAACTCTTAGGGACGGGACTCAGGCTGAGGACTTTAACCTCTCTGTTGAGGATAAGGTCAGGATAACATTAAGACTTAACAATCTCGGCGTAGATTACATTGAAGGGGGTTGGCCGGGGTCCAACCCAAAAGACGAACAATATTTTCGCGAGATTCAGAATTATTCCCTAAACCACAGCAGGATATCTGCCTTTGGCAGCACCCATCACGCCAGGCATCATGCCCACGAAGATAAAAACCTCCAGGCACTGGTGGCGGCTAAGACTCCGGTTGTTATAATTTTTGGAAAGACATGGGAAATACATATAAAAGACGTCTTGAGAATCTCTCCGGAGAGGAACCTGGAATTGATAGAGGACTCCCTTTCCTGGCTGAAACCCCAGGTGCAGACACTATTTTACGACGCTGAGCACTTTTTCGACGGATACAAGGCCGACCGGGACTATGCCCTTGAGACCCTGCGCCGGGCATTGGCCGGAGGAACGGATTGTCTTGTGCTTTGTGATACCAATGGCGGAACCATGCCATATGAACTGACGGATATCATCCTGGATGTTCGGAAGACACTGGGAGATAAAGTTCAACTGGGTATCCACTGCCACAATGATGCCGAAGTTGCCGTGGCCAACTCCCTGTCTGCGGTCAGGGCCGGAGTGACACACATCCAGGGGACCATGAACGGTTTTGGTGAGAGGTGCGGAAATGCCAACCTCTGTTCCGTGATCCCGGGCCTTGTGCTCAAGATGGGGTATGAATGCACAGCAGGCAATAATCTCGATAAGCTAACTAATGCGTCAAGGTTTGTCAGTGAAATTGCAAACCTGTCTCACAATAAGTACCAACCCTATGTGGGAGAAAGTGCCTTTGCCCACAAGGGGGGTATCCATGTCAGTGCCGTCCAGCGCAATCCTGAATCATATGAACACATAAAACCTGAACTTGTGGGGAATATTCAGCGTATCCTGATTTCAGATCTTTCCGGAAAAAGCAACATCCTTGCCAAGGCTAAGCAGTTTGGCCTTGACCTGGAGAGCCATGACCCTGTTGTACTGGACATTGTGGCCCAACTGAAGGAACTGGAATCCCAGGGCTTCCAGTTCGAAGGTGCGGAAGCCTCCTTTGAATTGCTCATGAGAAAGGCCATTGGCACCTGGCGCAAGCACTTTGATCTCCTTGCCTTTAGGGTCATAGACCAGAAGTTCAAAGACAATGAACCTGCACAGGCAGAAGCTACTATTAAGGTGCGTGTAAGTGGCCATACAGAGCACACTGCTGCAGTAGGAAATGGACCGGTAAATGCCCTGGATAACGCCCTTAGAAAGGCGCTTGAAAAATTCTACCCGCAACTCAAGGAAATGACATTGCAGGACTATAAGGTCAGGGTGCTTCCCGGAAGTCCCGGGACAGAGGCCAAGGTCAGAGTGCTGATAGAATCACGGGACCAACACGACAAGTGGGGCACAGTCGGGCTTTCCAACGATATCATCGAGGCCAGTTGGCAAGCCCTTGTGGATGCTATCTGCTATAAGTTACTCAAGTCAGAAAAAGAGTAAGCGTTCACAGGGCACTGCATCTGCTTTGTTGCCTGCCTGCCGGCAGGCAGGTCGGGTACTTGAAATACAGGGAGTACGTCTGCGTACCCGTACGCCTCGCATCTGCAGCACCCTGTAAACGCTTACAGTTCGGTGGGTTGCGGTAAAATGAGCGTTGTAATCCCGTGAACGGTTATATTTTGTCTTTGTTTGCCCCGGTTTGTCTGGGAAAAAGACCAGCAAGTCTGATTTATGGCAAACCTATCCATGAATCGAGAGACGGAGAGCAGCGCGGAAACTGATGGCTGATCTCAAAGCGCTAATAAAACAGGGTGAAGGCATCTCCGGTGTGAATCCTTTCCCTGCAAAGCTGATCATCGAGCGCGGCCAAGTGCGCACCGAAAACAGCAACAATCCCCACGGCTTCGGCACGTTGAACCCGGCCACTTTCACCCCCTTCCCTAAAAACCAGGTCATCGGCAGCTTTTTCCGTGAGATCGGCCGCGCTGACGAATTGGGTTCCGGAATGCGGAAAATGATGAAATATGGCAAGGTTTACGGCGGCGCTGATCCCGAGATGATCGAGGGAGACATCTTCCGGATCATTGTCAAATGCCCTGATTTTGAGGCCCGTCCAACAGACTCGACTGAGTTGCGGCCAGAGTTAGAGGCCCAGTCAGAGGCCCAGTCAGAGGCCTAGTCAGGGGCCCAGTCAGGGCACATTCTTCAAGCTCTTTGTGAACGTTCTCTTTCAGCAAACGAATTGACTGAGATACTGGGATTGAGGAGCAAAACAGGAGCCTTTAAGCGCACGATCAAAGAGCTGTTGGACAAGAAGTTTATTGAATACACCATCCCCGACAAACCCAATAGCCGCCTCCAGAAGTACCGGCTGATCGATGCGGGGAAACATTTGCTGAAGTCTATGCAGAAATAGTCGAAGGATAAAAATGGAACTAAAAACACAGTTACAACCATGAACACAGACACCAAATCCAGCTTAAAAACATCCGGCATCCGGGACAACCACCATCGTGGAACGATAGGTGATTTTCTCAAAGAGAAGATCCTCCAAGGCTCAGATATCTCATTTGTCTCCGCTTATTTCACGATTTACGCCTATGCTGCCCTGAAGGAACAACTCGACCAGATCAATCATCTTCGGTTCCTGTTCGGAGAACCACAATTCATTCAATCACTTGACCCTGACAAAACAGAGAAAAAGGCCTTCAGGATTG
>JAYEFH010000143.1:0-3308 GCA_034658555.1 Thermodesulfobacteriota bacterium
CCTGCATACAGTGACGTCAAGACCACACACACATCAAAGACTATGCCCTCATACTCGGGCCCTCCCACCTTAAGTTTTGTGGTAATCAAGCGCCGCTCGTCAAGGTATTGAGCTATCTTCTGGATCAAACCATAGGACGGTAGCGGTCTCTCCGCATCTCTTCTGGGCAGGATAATGACCTTTATCTCACCATTATCAGTGAAACATTTAGCAACTGCCACCTCTGAAGAGGCCTCTTTGGCCAACTGCTCGAAGTCTTCTTTAGTGACCGCCCTGTGGCGATGCTTTATCATCCAGGGCCCCCGGATTTTGGCTTCTTCGATCGTTTCCGGATCAGCTCCTCCTTCTGCCGGCTCAATATTCTCTACGGCTTCTACATAAGGATAGGCACTCTCCAGAACCGTGATCGAGTTCCTGCCGACGTTCCCATTTGTACCCCCACCCATGTAGTACACTTCTGCCTTAACATTGTCGCTCCCAATGGGCGGCACCATTCCTCTTTTGCCATCCCCGAAGGTAACCGATCCCTTATAGAGATCCACGCAAAAATGCCGATTGCCTGGACCTGACTTGAAAAAGTTCATTACCTCTTTCCACCGTACCCATAAAGAGATCACCCTGCCTGTTGCGTCCAGATCTTCGATCACATCATTCCCAAACTGTTCCTTCAGGCTCGTAATCTCCTCAGGAGAAGGGCCATCGGCCTCTCTGATAATGATACTGGGACCTGGCAGGATTGGTGCGTGGTTGAATGAAAATTTTTGAAATGGCTCTTGGTTGCTGGAGCCCAACACTTCGTGCCTGTTACCAGTCGCCCCCACTGCCTCAACGGCATTCAGGTATACGCCCATCAGCTCAGGGCATTCTCCATAGGCCCCGGTCTCCCATCTCACCCTGAGCCAGTAGCCCTCTACTTGAAACATCTCCGCCTTGTGCCAATCCGCTGGACTTACGAATTCCAGGGCACCCTTTCGAGAAAATGCCCGGGTCCCGTCCTGAAGAACGTGCAGCGGTTTCCAGCAGTCACGGCTCCAATACTCAGAAGCCATTCTGGCCGAGGCTGGTTCTGCCTGTTCTGCCAACTGAAAATACACCCGGTGTGCGGAGTTGGACAGTAACGTGTCAAACGCCAGATACAATGCAGGACTTTCTTCAGGACTTATAAAAAACGGCTCTATAGGTTTGCCGGCCGCAATAACCGGCATTAGATCCTGACAGGAAAAATAGTTCTCCGCAACATAGTTTTGCCAGTCCTCAGGTTGCTCGGCAAAACTGATCAAGAGACTGCTGACAATAGGGGGGCTGACCTCCTCTGTCCCGTAACTTCCACGAGCCAGTCGCGCCCGGATGTACCAACCCGGCTCACCATAACTGGGAAACTCCTCCACATCGTGTGGACAATGAAAGCTCACTATACCGCTCTGCGTCAAAGCCTCTGTCTGGTCAGTGAAGGCATGCTCACTACGGATTACGCCGTTGGGACCGGTGATTCCAAGGAGTTTCCAGTTGCCGGATTTGCCATAGTATTCCCAGCAGACCTCCAGACCGCTAAGGAGCTTCTGGCCTAAAGGCATATACCTTTCTGACATGGTGATCGCGAGCGAAATACGTGCATCCTTTCGGGAACACACCCAACTTCCAAGATAAAAGATATTCTCCGGCTGGGGCTCTTTTCCAAAAGGATAAAACTCCCGGCCAAATTCAACAGGCTGGTATGGAATCGTCTCGGTGCTAACATATGCCTTCTCAGGCACCAAGCCATATCCCTGCTTGAGCTCAATGCTCCGTTTCAGTGCCGCAATTTCTGGCAGGATCTCCGGGTCTGCGCCTATGAGCCGCGCACGGATCCAGTGCGAGCTAATACCATTGATATCCCTTTCTGCTATATTGGAAAGGGAATCAAGGACGATCTCACCGCTCTTCATGAATCCACGCGTCCCGTCCTGGACAGGGATCAAGGGCTCCCATGCGCTGCCGTCCCAGCACTCCCATTCCACATAAACGCCCCTGGACAGTTCCGTCGCCATCTCGACTGACATCCTTAAGAGGCTCTCTTTAGAAAAACGGCCGAGTCGGGCATCTCCTAAATACAGGATATGCGGCACGTGCGTCTCTCCACAGAAGATCTTTACGGGGTGAATTCCCTCCTGCATCAGTTGTGCGGAATGGTCTGTAAAATCTTCCCTGTATTTCGAGCAAACTCGAATAATATGGGCGCTCGTGAGGTTCAGGGGATCGCAGGTCTCAAACTTGACCGAGTCGCCGTTTTCCGCCTTGGTCGATAAGCGCGTCCCGGCAGCAATCTGAGGCAGGGCCTCTTCTTGTGCTCTGTCGGCTACTTTGAAAACTACCCAGGATCTCGATGGCTGGGCCGGCTTGAGCCTCACTCCCATGAGTTCCAGAAACTTGATATAGTTTTTTTCAGGAACTCGATTGAGACGGTAGAGGATCGTCTCGGTCATCCACGCCATGAGTTCAATCAGGGTGATACCGGGATCGCTCGGATTAAAATCGGTCCACTGCGGACAAAGTGTGGGGATCTTTTGAATGGCTTCCTCGACAAGGTCCTCAAAGGTACGATCATCCAGCTTTGGTACCGGCAAAGTCACTTCAACCTCCTGGCTTCAAATAAAAGGGGAAGACCAGATTGAATTCAGTATTGGTTGCACGAATCCTGTAATCAATCCAGACTATAAGAAGGCCTTCGCTGATGCGCTCCGTCGAGGTATCAACGTCCAGCACTTCAATTCGTGGTTCCCACATGATCAAGGCCTCTTTGGCCGAGGACTTGATTAACGTCAGGGTCGACGTATCAATGCTGGCAAAGACGAAGTCATGAATGCCGCAGCCGAACTCGGGCCGCATGAGACGTTCGCCTTTTGCCGTCCCAAGGATAATCCGAATGGACTCCTTGATTTTCTCCTCATACTGCGACAAGGCTACGCCGCCCCGCTCATTAATCTTGCAGGGAAACTTCCATCCTACGCCCAGCGTTTCTTTCGCCATTAGTACTTTATTCATCCGAATCAAAGCCGCTCGCACGGTATTTTAATTTATTTTCACCAGCGCTCCCTGAATAGTGAGGATTGCACCTGCCTTTATCGTCATCATCGCCCCGGCCTCAATCTCAATCATCTGCGCCTTGATCTTGAGCTTTAAGGCACTTTCAATAGTAATGCTATTCTGCATGGAATCGATCTCAATGACGTTGCTGCCGGTTTTGTCCCGGATTTCGATTTTTTCCTTGCCCAAACTGTCGTCCAGCACGATCTTGTGACCGGCATTAGTATGGACTTCCAGTTTTTCTT
>JAYEFH010000144.1:0-13488 GCA_034658555.1 Thermodesulfobacteriota bacterium
ATACACTTATCGTGGACAAGTAATGGCAGATATTTCCATAAAGACATCTTTTTATACCTTTAATGTCCCACTTACTTGTGCAATATTAGTAGCGTTTCACCTATTTATCAAAAGAAAAAGGAGGGCATATCTTGAGGCCGTTTTGATCTTGCTCTTTGTCCATGCACTCTATGTATTTTCTTTAGAGTTGAAAGACCTGACAGAGGCGTTTATGAGTAGGGGCATTGAGCTTATGAACAAAGTAAAACTTACTTTCTATCAATTTCTTTGGAGCTTTACAGACAATATGGTCATAAGGTTTGAACCATTCCTTATCGGCATTTATGTCTTTTTGAGATTCAGGAAATAAGGAACAGACTGCATGATGTGGTGTGGTTAAATTTGGCCAATTTATATTGTATTAGGTTCCAGTGTTCGGTATTGGGTATTTGTTTTTTTGTTCGATGTTGATCCTTCAAAACAACTCTGCGCTTATGGAATTGAGGTCCCAGTTAAATACGCTCCTCTGTCATTGGTAAAAATTTAACGGGGTAAAAATTTTGGGAGTGAAGGTCATTAATCAACAATTAACAACCAACAATTTTCAATCATCATACCGTATCCTGGACCTTGAAGTATGCCTGGAGTCTGATTCAAGGGAATTCCTGGAGACCTTTGACAGGGATTATGGCTGGTTTAAAACACTGTCAACAAACGGCAAGAAACGGCTGAGTATTTTCGCTCGGCTAAACGATCCGAAAGACCCTTTTGTCCGAACAACTAAAACCATTAATCATCAAACAATCATCAAACATCAATCCCTCCAGGGTCATCCCAGCCCCCTGTCATGCGCCTTGCGACGGATCCTCATGACAATATTTGCCGAGATAGAGAATTTTATGGTGCTCCACGCCGGGGTCGTGGAAAGGAACGGAAAGGCCGTAATCCTGGCCGGTCCCCCGGGGACAGGGAAAACCACTCTGGTGCTCGAACTTCTGAAGGATGGATACGGCTTTTTTTCCGATGATTTCTGCCCTATTCACAAAGTGACAAGACGTGTTCATCCTTTTCCCCGCAGCATGTGGGTGGTGGGTGATGGTCCGAACAAAGGAGATAAGACCGAGCGAAAGGGAAAATCGTGTATAAGACCGGATCAACTCCCATCCGGGGTCTCCGGCGATCCCTGTATGCCGAAATGCCTTGTATGCCTTGATCCTGGCCGGAATACCGATTCATTCTGCGAACTGGAAATCAGCGTTAAAAGGGAGGGGGAAAAATGGCTTGGAATAGATTTGCAGAAAATAAAAAACCTTCAATTTTCAATCGTCAATGGTCAACCATCAGACTGGCGTATCCGGTATCCCACAGGGCAGGGACTGACGCCGAAGATCAGGGAAGTGCTGGCACGGCATGAACAGCATATATGGAACGTGTACAGGGTGGACAGGATTCATCCGGATTTTGAAAAAGACCCGGTCCTGACTCCGATTGCCACCCATGAGGCAGCCTTTTGTTTGTTAAGAGATTTGAAACAGGGACCGGGGTTTTCTCAAAACGGGGATATTCGCCGGTACGCTCCGGGCGAATTATTTATGGAGCTGAATAGGCTCCTGCAAGACGTTCCGTGTTACCGACTCTCAGCAGGGAGTCTGGATAGGATGACATGGGTAATTGAAAGAATTGAAAATTGACGATTGGCTTGGGAATTATGTAATTATGATTAAGACAATTTTTAGATACACAACAGCCTTGTGGTTAATGTTTTTTGTGGGGATATGGTCTCCAGGATTGACATGGGCAGGGAAACAGGATGTCAGGATTATTTCCATGAATAATAATGAGATAATCCTGGAGCTCACGTTACCGCAGTTTGAGATGGAGACCGTACAGGGTCCGGACGGCACGTATCAAAAGGTCCTTTTGCACGGATGGGCAAAGACATCCAGGGTGGGTTACCCTGAACTTCCATTAAACGCCGTGTTGTTGCAGGTACCGGAAGAAGGGGCGATAGATATCGGGGTGCTTGAATGTGTATATGAAACTATGCCGGGTTGTCAGATCTATCCGGTCCCCAGGCTGGGTCTGTCGGACAGAGGAGAACCGACTACGGAATTTGTCAAGGATGCGGATGCTTACAATGCCTCAGAGTTTTTTCCAAAGGGACCGGCTACGATCGGTTCGCGGTCTGTTTTGCGCGGCACGTCCTCTGCCCGTCTCGAGATATACCCGTTCCAATGGAATGCGATGACCAAAGAGCTGCGCTACTACAAGAAAATCCGCATTATGGTCCAATTTGAGAATCTTTCAATTCAATCATCAATCATCAATCATCAATCATCAATCACAAACGCGGCCTTTGATAAACTCAAGCAAGGGACCATCATCAATTACAAAAAAGGACCGCAAGATGTGAATTTTCAATCAACAATCAACAATCAACAATCAACAATCCCCCCAGCGGCCCTGAGAATAGAGGTCAGGGAAGAGGGAATCTACCGGCTGACCTATGGGGACTTGATAGGTACGGGTATTGACGTCACGACCTTCCAGTTATTCAACCAGGGAAACGAGGCGGCCATTAATGTGGTCTTAGGGAGCGATTTGGGTTCCGAAGATTATGTGGAGTTCTATGCTCAGGCAGTTGATAATCAATATACCGGCGCCAATGTTTACTGGCTGTATTGGGAACAGGAATCTGGAAAGCGCATAGGAGAGATTGACGGGAACGTTACCGGGGCTGGAACAAAGCCGGGGTCTTTTGAAGAAACCATTCATGTTGAAGAAAATCATACTATGTGGGGGGATATGCCTGGGGCCCCAGAGGAGGACTACTGGTTCTGTGAGAAGTTCACTGCGCCCAAGAGCGCTGATTACGCGTTTGATATCCCATCACCGGACACAACAGCAGCAAAGGCAACCGTGAAGGTCTGTTTTCGGGGAAAAAGCACGGCAACGCCGCATCCGAACCATCATACACTGATTTACCTTAATGGTACGAGCATCGGGGATGCCTTGTGGGATGGGAATATTGCATACGTGCAGGAAATGACGGTTTCTCCAGGCGACTTGTTAGACGGTACGAACACATTGAAAGTTGAGTGCCGCGGCGATACGGGCGCGGTTGTGGATATTGTCTATTTCAACTGGATTGAAGTCGAATACGCGCGGTATTTTAAGGCGGTGGACGATAAACTAAAGTTTACAGTTACCGGCGAGGGTAGGCTGGAAATTGAAATCCAGGATCTGGGCGGACCCGGCATCAGGCTTTTTGACATCACCGACCCTAATGAAGTGAAAGAGGTGGTGAACATCTCCATCGAGAAGGACGGGCTGTCTTACAAGGCTATCTTTGAGGACCAGGTGGTGGGCGCCAAGATCTATTATCTATTAACGGCCGGCCGGATAAGGCAACCGGAAAACCCCACCTTGTGGCAGTCCGCAAACCTGGAAAGCCCTGCAAACGGGGCCGACTGGATCGTTATTACGGCAAGTGGTTTCCTGGCTTCGGTGGAACAGTTGCGGCTGCTACGTAAAAACCAGGGCCTGCGTGTCAAGGTGGTAAGCATAGAGGACATTTATAATGAATTCAATTATGGGCTGATCGATCCAAAGGCCGTTAAGGGGTTTTTACAATGTGCATACGAAAACTGGGAGCGGCCCGCGCCCACTTACGTGTTTCTTATCGGCGACGCCAATGTGGACTACAGGGATTATTTCGAATCTGGAAAACAAAACATCGTACTGCCGCATCTGTGTCACACAAATCTTGGCGTGACACCCGAAGACAACTGGTATGTCTGCATGGACGGGCCGAACGACGTGCTTCCGGACATGTTTATTGGGAGAATTCCGGCAAGCAACGCGGCAATGGCGGCCGTTGGGATCAATAAGATCATTGGCTTTGAAAACTCGACCTGGCCAGCTCCGGGAAAAGTCCTGCTGGCGGCGGACAACAATGAAATGGCATTTGAGGACCTGAATGAGGACATGGTTCCATATCTGCCGTTTGAATTCGGCGTGGATAAGGTGTATCTGCGTTTGTACCCCAATGAGGAAGACGCCACTCAAGATATCATCTCGAGCATAGACCAGGGAGTGATGGTAACCAACTATGTGGGACATGGCAGTGTTACCAACTGGACGGGCGAATACATGTTCGATTCGGGAAACGTCCCTGCTTTGACAAACCCGGATCGGCTCAGCTTTGTGATTGCCATGACCTGCCTGAACGGATATTTTTCCCAGCCATTTCACTATGGCCTGGCGGAAGAATTCGTGGCTGCTGAAGGCAGAGGAGCCATCGGCGTTTTTGCATCCAGCGGACTGAGTTATTTATGGGAACATAAGGTCCTGGACCCGGAGCTTTTTTCCATACTCTTTGATCAGGGAAATTCTATCATAGGCTCCCTGACCACTGAAGCAAAGATCGCGGCTTACGCACAGGGAATCACGGAAGATACCGTTAAAACATTCACACTTTTCGGTGATCCTGCGTGTGAGCTTAAGGTTACCGTTCCCATCACTCCGGCAATATTTGCATCAGATTTTGGAAGGACAAATTGTGACCAAAACGATCCCTGTAAAGGGGATTTTGATGACGACGGTGATATTGACGGTTCGGATTTGGCCGTCTTTGCAGCCGATTTTGGCCGGACGGATTGTCCGGTGACTGAATAGGTTGGTAACCGTTCAAATGTTCAGGGTTCAAGGTGAACCCTGAACACTGAACGGTTACTTAGGTTTTATGGGCTGGCATTTATACTTGAATCGAGGGCAAACAATGCCACAAAAAATCATTGCCAAAGAATTGAACTCTGAACTTATGCTATATGAGACAGAGAAGGACTCTGTCCATCTGCTGAATTCCACGGCCCGTCTGGTGTACGATCTTTACAAAAAGGGCAGGAACCTGACGGAAATGGAGCAGGAAATGCAAAAAAAATTCCATGTGGATGATAGCCGGAATCTCCGGGGCGACTTGCTGAGATGTCTTGAGGAGCTTCGCAGCAAAAAACTCTTGGGAAGTGAAGATTGAAAATTGATTATAAGAAATCATTAACCGTCCTGGATCACTTGGATCAAGTAATGGAAGTCCCAAAAAAGAAATGCAGCAGAGCAAAAAGATATTCAAATCACGTCGCGCCAGGGCAGGCTTCCATTTTCAATCGTCAATCCAAATCGTTTTCACCTGAAGAATATCTATTAGTCTTGGCTGCCAGGATAGAGATGGATTCTGCTGATGCGGCCGGAATGGAGGGCGTTCTCAAAGAAGGGCTTGATTGGCCGGCGGTAAAGGCATCCGCGCATCGACTGGGCGTGGGACCTCTGCTTTACAAACACCTGTCCCAGGAAAAATATGCCCATTATGTCCCTGACGATATGATTAATTTTCTGAAAGGGAGTTATCGCAAGCAGGCTATAAGAAACCTGCGCATCTACGGACAGATAAGCCGGATGCTGAATTCGATGAATCAGGCGGATATTCCGATCATCCTGCTTAAAGGGGCCTTTTTGGCAAAATGGGTTTATGGAGATATTGCACTGCGGCCGATGAGTGATATTGACATTCTCTGCAAAAGAGAAGATGCGGAGACCGTTAAAAAGAGATTGATTGAGCTGGGTTATTATCAGGACGAAACTATCCATTATGATAGTCCTCTTCATGAGAAAATTGCGGCTGAAAGATCCAAGCATATGCCTCCGTTTTCAAAAAATAGGGCCACCAGAATTGAGGTCCATATCAACATCCTTGGAAAAAAAACGCAGGGTGTGTCCGAGGAAATGACAAGGCTCTGGGAGACAGCCATCCCTGCCGACATGAACGGCCTTCGTGTATATTCGCTTTCCCCTGAATACCAAGCCCTATATCTGTCCGTTCATCTTTTTAGACACAGAAAGGCTGGAAATTCGGTCCTTTACTGGTTTTGCGATATCCACGAAGTGGTAAGGAAATACAGGGATAGAATCGACTGGAAGGATTTCTGGGACAGAGCCGGATATCTTGGCTATGAGGCGCAAATATGTTCAATATTTAAATTAATTAAGGGTCGGTGGAATTGTTCTCTTCCTAAATTTAATTCATACTGCCCGGGTGCGGAGGCGGAAATTGACAAGCCAGGTTTGGAAGCAATTCTCGGCGTCCAATCTGAGGCAAGAAGAGTTAACAATATTCTGCCAAGTTATATGGAAAACTTGAAGATCGCAAAAGACATAGAGGGATGGAGTGGGTGTCTTTATTATTTATGGAGAGTCATTTTTCCAACCAGGGCCAACCTTATGTGCCGATATCATCCCGGCAATTCATTTTTACTTTCCTTATACCATATCATACATCCCTTCAAATTGGGTAAGCGGGCATCTTTAAGCCTGTTTTATAATCTCTACTTTTTTTTTCGAGAGGAGAAAAAAAACATTTAAAGGTATCCTTCATATAGGCATAAAATTAGTTTAAACTTTTTATTTTTTTGAACCGCAGAATATCGAACAAGAAATATCGAATGTCAAAATAATACCTTCGAAATTCTGCGGTTCCTTGTTCTGCGTTTCGATATTCAAAATAGATGGCTAAAAAATCAACCCCGAAAAGTGTAAACTGATAAATAAAGGGTACCCATTTAAAAGAGTTTTTTCTGCTTTGGTCTTCGGGGTGCTCTGGGTTTTTGAGCCTTTTCTCTGATCAGGAGTTTTTCAGGGATGTCGGCAATAAAGGGGCTTGGTCCGCCACGCATCATCTGTCCAAAAAGCCTTCGGTGTTTCACGTGGCTCAGGTATATTTCTTCAGATGCCCTGGTAAGGCCTACGTAAAAAAGCCGTCTTTCCTCTTCCTTGTCCGCCTCTTTCCATGGAAGTATTCCGGGCTCACATCCGATCAGGAAGACTACCGGGAACTCAAGGCCCTTGGCCGCATGAATCGAAAGCATGGACACTGCTTCTATGTTGATATCCAGCATATCGGCCTCGTTACGAAGCAGGACTGCAAGGGAGTCCATATGTGGCTGTCTTTTGACGGCACGCGCAAGGGTCCTGAGAAGAGGCCTGTTTGGATCAAGATTAAGAATGTCGATTATGTAACTCAGGAGTTGAGGACCATTTTTGTCCTGAAGTCCGGGTCTTAAATCTGAAAGTTTTCTGTTCCACAGGTCTTTGCCACCCGGAAGTTTTAACAGATGATACCGGACAGTTCGTCCCTTCAAGACCTCCCATAGGCGCCATATAGAGCGGAGTTCTTTTTGGGCAAGCGGATCAGGGGTGTCTGCCCGCTGAAAGGGTATCCCCTGTCTTGATAGGGCCTCGGCAACCGGGTTTCCCAACGCCTTGGCCCTGAAGAGTATTGCTACATCTGAAAGGCTTCTCAGGGTGTTGCCTCCGGCTGTACCGCTGTCAAGTGAAACAAAGCTGAGCCCACCCACTATCTGTTCAATGGTCCTTGCCACCCACTTTGCCTCAGTCGCGGGATCTTCAAAGGGTTTAATCCTGATTTTCGGCATCCTGTCCCTGACGGATTTCAGACGCACAGCCGATCTGTCTTTGATGATGCTTGTAGCGGCGTCGAGAAATACCTGAGGACACCTGTAAACAGTGTCCAGGACCACGGTTTTAACATTTTCGAAATCCGCATTAAAACAATGTATGAACTCAGGGCTTGCGCCTCTGAATCCGTAAATGGCCTGGTTTGGGTCACCGATTACCGTGATATTTCCGTCTTTCTTTGCCATTGACTTTATCAGGGTATATTGGGCAGGACTTATATCCTGGAATTCATCTACCAGGACAAAGGGGAAATCCTTATAAAATTTTGCCTTTATTTCAGTGTGTTCAAGGAGCCGCAGTGCCTCCAGGAGAAGGTCGTCATAGTCCCATAGACCGTATTTTTCAAGGAGTCCATGATATGCCTGAATCAGGGCCTCCAGATCTTCGTCTCCATTTATCCTTGGGGGGAAGTGCTGCTTGGCCCTTGAGATACGTTCATAAAGTCCTCGATGTTTCGGGTTTGATAATCCCAGTTTTTTTGCCGCCTCTTGGCAAAGGTCACCGGCGTCTTTCTCGTCTATGGGAAGTCGTGCGTCTTCACCCATGGTCTGTTTTAAAAATCCAAGTGCCCATCCATGGAATGTGCTTATTTTGGGGATTTTTTGCCCATTATGAATGCGCTCCGCGGAGGATTCGTTGTCCAGGAGCATGGATACGCGCTCGGAGATCTCCTTTGCTGCCTGGTTGGTAAAGGTCATGGCAAGTATCTGATCAGGTTTGGCAGCACCTGTTTCTATAAGGTGTCCGATTCGGTAGCTGAGGACCCTGGTCTTACCTGTGCCGGGTCCTGCAACAACAAGAAGCGGGCCGACCCTGTGTGTTACGGCCTCAAACTGAGTTGGATTTAGATTTGAAGACCAGTCAATCATTATAGTTAGTGTCTGAACGGAAAATCCGTTTTCAGAAAACCACCAGGGAGATAACATACACGCTGTACGACAGGAGAAGGGCTGCCCCCTCCCACCGAGTCATTTTCATCCCAATCCTCATAATAGGAAACAAGACTAAGGTAAAGGCCATCATTACAGGGAAGTCCCTGTGGAGCAGGTCCGGGTTGATATTAATTGGGGTAATACAGGCCGTGACGCCAAGTACGGCACACAGGTTAGCTAAATTGCTTCCTATTACATTTCCCAGGATCAGGTCTGTCTGGCCCTTACGGGCCGCTGCTACTATTGTGGCAAGTTCAGGCAGGGAGGTGCCTATAGCTGTCAGAATCAGGCCGACAATAAGTTCAGGTATACCCAGATACACCGCAATGTTTTCAGCCCCCCAAACCAGTGATTTGGAACCGATAACCAGTCCTGCCAGCCCTGCTATAACCAGTATAAGGTCAAGCCAAAAGGAATCCTTGCGGTTGAGAGACTTGTCGAGTTCTACTTGGAGTGTATAGGGTTTTTCCCGGCTGTGACGATATAATGCCAAACAATAGGTGGTAAAGGTGATGAATAAGATCATGCCTGCCGGGCGCCCAAGATGGCCCATTGTTGCAAATGCCCAGAGAGCTATGCTTACTACTATTAATAAGGGTATCTCTATTCTGAGCATCCTTAGACGGATAGGCAGGGGAGTGAGCAGGGCTCCAAATCCCAGGATCAGTCCTGTATTGGCTATATTGCTCCCCAAGATGTTTCCCATAGTGATATCAGGCCGGCCGGAAAGGGCTGCTGACAATGCCACGCCCATCTCAGGAGCTGAAGTGCCAAAGGCCACAATGGTAAGGCCGATTACAATCGGACTGATTTTCCAAAGGCGAGCCATGCGTATGGCTCCTCTAATGAGAGCTTCGGCCCCGCCGTAGAGAATAATCAGCCCCAGTATAAAAGCTACGGTAGGTAATATCCAGGATGGCATGAATGTTTAGGATTTGGTTATGGTTTTTCTTCAAGCATGGCGGAAATGCTATCCCGCACTTTTTTTGTCACAATATTTTTTGGGATAGGGCCTTCCGGACCCACGGTCTGAACAGGGAGGCCGAAGGTCACCTTTATCCGGCCTGAGCGTACTCTGATACTCCCCCTGGGAAGCACTTTGTGGCTGCCGCTTATGGCTACCGGCACTATAGGGCATCCGGCCTTAATCGCAATCAGTATTCCTCCTACCTTAAATGGTATCAATCGTCCGTCATGGCTGCGGGTACCCTCAGGAAAGATGACTATAGGGATGCCTTCTTTTAATCTCTCAGCAGCTTTTTGCAGGCTGCGCAAGGCGGCCTTACCTCCAGACCTGTCAATAGGTATATAACCTGCGTGATCCAGAGCAAAGCCAAAGAGGGGTATTTTAAAAAGTTCTTTTTTGACTACAAAACGGAATTGTATAGGCAAGGTCTTTTGCAGTACAAGTATATCAAATTGGCTTGCATGGTTGCAGGCGAATATCACAGGTTTTTCTCCAGTTATATGCCAGTGGTCCTGTACCTCTATCTTGACACCGGACGTCCTGATGATAATTCTTGCCCAGAGCCTTGCAAGTCTGTGGATCCAGTTCCCTGAATCATCGACAATGCCTGCTACCAGGACAGCAGGAAAGAGGAACATAAAGGCCAATACAACTACAATGGGAGTTAAGGCAGCTCTCATAATTTCTCGAATTAACAGCTATGGAATTAACATTGGTTTAATATGTAATCTCCGTCTTATGATGTGGCCTGCAAGGTCAAAAACTCTGGTGGAACGGTCTATGATTACCGAGTCTGCACTTGCCTTAATACCTTCAAGCGCCAGAAGGGATGATTCAGGTCTTGTTGCTGTAGTGACATCCACTCTGATTTTTGAGTGTTTCATCCATTGCCTGATTCTTGCCGCAAGCTCCCCGCTCTTGGGAAGAGGGGCATCAAGAAGCACTGTAACATGGCAGGGCGGATAGTCCGAAAGGAATCCTTCAACAAGGGTCCATGCGGCCTTTGTACGATTTGTGGGCCTGAAGCTGCGAAATATGCGGCTGATGTCCCGGACAAAATTGTCATCTGCCAGCAGTACTGACTTGCCCTTTATAGCACTTTCAAGAGTTATAAGTATATTGTGGCCGTCTATGATCAGTTTTTCCCCTTTGATTGCCCCCACACGAACTATCTTAGTACACCGTGCCATACTCTGATCCTTGGTAAAAACCCCGCGATAAAGCAAGTCCCGTTCTCCTTGATGGAGCTGGAAGTGGTTTCCTACAAATAAAAGGGCTGACTTCCTCGGGTATCCACTACTCAGAAGGAACCGGAAATCCCGGGCCGCGGGTCTCAGAAGGTCTTTTCTAAGGACATGGATTCTCATAATTTCCAGATTGACACTGTCAAGGGACACCATTTTTTACTTCAATTTCTCTGTGCCATTAGGACCCGGTCCTTGCCTGACAGGTCTTTTCTGATCTCTGCGCATTTATACATTCCGGTATCTCTGGTCATCTGAATGGCCTGTTTTCCCTGATTCCATCCGATTTCACAAATAAACCATGCTTCTTTGCGAAGTACCTGTGGAACGGCTTTGATAAGTTTTTCAATGTCATCGAGTCCGTCTTTTTTGCTGAAGAGCGACCCATCTGGTTCATGATTGAATATTTCTTTTGCCAGGAGCCTTTTGTCCTTATTGGCCACGTAAGGTGGGTTGCTGACAACCAAATGGAATCCTCGGTTTGCGACGGCCATTTCTTTTTCATTCGGGAAAATGGCGGTTTCACACGATCTAAAGGGATTGATCCAGTCTGCCTGTACCAGGTCTATCCTTGATTTTACTCCGTGTTTTTTTGCATTTTGTTGTGCTACGATCAGCGCGGGAAATGACCTATCTGTTGCCGTTAAAGCGGCTTCAGGGATCTCGCAGGCAAGTGTTATTGCCAGTATGCCGCTACCGGTCCCCAAGTCCAGGATAAAGGGCCTGTGCCATTTTTCCCTCTTCACAAGGGCAAGGGCGATCTCCACAATCAACTCGGTCTCTGGTCTGGGTATCAGAGTATCCCTGGTTACGAAAAAAGGAAGAGACCAGAATTCCCGCTGCTCCAAAATATAGGCCGTGGGTTCGTGCATGGCTCTTCGCGCAACAAGGGCCATATACTGTTTGTTTACAGGGTCTTCAAGTAGAAATTCAGGATGGAGGTGAAACCATATCCGTTTTTTTCCCAGGAGGTGGGCCAGCAGAATTTCAGCTTCCAGTTGCGGGTTTTCTATGTAGGCGCGCGCGAGTTGTTTAGTGGCCGTGAGGAGTGCCTTGGCTATTGTCATCTGAGCTTTGGGTCAGGGCCTGCGCCTGATAGTGAGTCCCCAGCGCCTCTATAATTTCGTTTATATCACCTTCCATTATGGTCTCAAGGCGGTAAAGGGTGAGGCCTATTCGATGGTCGGTCATCCTGCCTTGGGGAAAATTGTAGGTGCGGATACGCTCACTCCTGTCCCCTGTGCCCACCATGCTCCGTCGTTCGTCTGAAAGTTGGACTTGTTGTTCTGTGCGTTTCAGATCCAGCAGACGGGCATAAAGCACCTTCATGGCCTTGGCTTTGTTTTTGTGCTGTGAGCGTTCATCCTGACACTGTACTACCAGTCCTGTGGGAAGATGGGTAATACGTACTGCGGATTCTGTCTTGTTGACGTGCTGTCCCCCTGCTCCAGACGCGCGGTAAACGTCGATCCGCAGATCCGTAGGATCAATATCCACGTCCACATCATCGGCTTCGGGCAGTATGGCCACAGTGACGGCCGATGTGTGTATGCGTCCCTGGGTCTCTGTGTCAGGTACCCTTTGGACCCTGTGTGTGCCACTTTCGTACTTCAAACAACTATAAACCCTGTTCCCGGAAACAAGGGCGATAATTTCCTTGAATCCACCGCCCCCGGTCAGATGGGCGTTCAGCACTTCCACTTTCCATTTTTTGTGCTCAGCATAGCGGCTGTACATGCGGAACAGATCCGCTGCAAAAAGGGCAGCCTCGTCTCCGCCCGTACCGGCCCTGATTTCCAAAAGCACGTTCTTTTCGTCATTGGGATCCTTGGGCAGGAGAAGGCATTTTATTTGCTCCTCGAGTTTTTTGCTTTTATCTTCAAGCTCCTCGATTTCTGACTGTGCGAGTTCCCGAATTTCCGGATCAGGATCACCAAGCAAGACCCTGTTTTCATCGATTTGTTCCAGTATATCGCGGTCCTGGCGGTAAGATTGAACTATTATCCTCAGATCAGCGTGCCTTTTTGCAATTTCCTGATATTTTTTTTGATTTTTCAGTAAACCAGGGTCGCTTAGTTCTTGCTCTAAGTCCAGGTACTTATTCTCTAATTCTTGAAGTTTGGCTAACATTCCAAGGTGTTATAACGACTCAGGCCTGCTTTTCCGCAGTCTTACCATACCTGCGGTAAAATTTCTCTACCCTCCCTGCAGTATCGACCAATTTCTGTTTGCCGGTAAAGAAAGGATGACACTTGGAGCATATTTCTACCTTTATCTCTTTCTGAGTTGAACCTATCTCAAACTCATTACCACAGGCACATCTTACCTTGCAGTTATAGTATTTTGGATGGATTTTTTCTTTCATATTTTTATATCTCCTATTAGATCTCACTTATTTTATAACTATACTGCAAAAAGTATTTTTATTCAAAATCCGATATTCAGGATTATAGTGAATTGTGGAAAAAGATTTAAAAAATATATACCTTAATTCAAAATTCAGCATTCAACATTTAATTGCGCGCCGCAGATTGGACTTTTTCAGCAAAATTATCTCATCTGTTCATAGATGCCAAAAACTCGGCGTTGTTTTCTGTCCCCTTCATTTTGTCCAGGACGAATTCCATGCTGTCTACCGGGTTTAAAGGTGACAGAAGTTTTCGCAAAAGCCAGATTCGATTCAATACATCCTCCGGCAGCAGCAACTCTTCTTTCCTGGTGCCGGAATGGTTGATGTCGATTGAGGGGAATATCCGTTTGTCAGTGAGTTTTCTATCTAAATGAATTTCCATGTTTCCAGTGCCCTTAAATTCTTCAAATATAACCTCGTCCATTC
>JAYEFH010000145.1:0-3261 GCA_034658555.1 Thermodesulfobacteriota bacterium
AAAGGCCCTTGCGCGGGCCAAAGGCGACTTTAAGACTTTTGCAGGGCTTGTTTGGAGAAGGGCGCTGATGATTTTGTTGAGTGATCGAAATTCAGCTTCCAGGTTCAGTTGCCCCGCGATTTCGCGTGCTTTAGCCCGCAATTGATTGAGTTCTTCTTCACCACGAATTTGACAGATTCTGTTCAAGCGTTCTTCAATTGCCTCTTTTGGAAGAGATTTTGGTGAATAACCGCGACTGCGAGCAAGTTGCATGTTCTCCAGATACGCGCGAGGTTCCGAAGAAATATACAGGCCATCAAGGAAAGGCATGTCATGTTTTGTCGGATCGTGTCCCTTTATCAATCTTACCGTAAACCCGGGCAACTCGACTTTTTTTGTATATTTGTAAGTAAGAAAAATAGTGTGATCCATGGTGGGCCTACCTTCGAGAGCTGTTCGGTGGCTTAGTAGGGCCCCGGGAAACAGTTTTCCCAAAATCAGATAAAGGTTCCGCCCTACTATTACTTCTGCAGGATCATTAAAGTTCGAGGTATAGACCCTTGGCATCAGTTTCCTGAGCTTTCCGGATTTCACCATTCTGCTTATTGATTGAGAAATGCTCTTGTCAGAAGAACCAAAAACAACTTCTGGTATATTTTTTTCCATATAAACCCCCAAAAGCTCAGTCTTAGCGGATTATTTTCTATTAAAAAAGCTGTTTTGTCAACTTTTTTCCATTAAAATGCTATCTTGTAGAAAACTTGGGGTTAAGGAAGGTTGAAATATTTTTTGGATAGAACCGGGAATGGGCGAAATGAGGAAAATTTTCCATGGTGTGAAAAGGGGCGCTTTATTCTTTCCTTTACAAATATCATTGATATTTCATTATTTTCCTGGTCCCTTTTTCATCTGATACGATGTGCGTCTCGAATGGTTTCAGGATAGCGCTTGAATTCATGACCCAACTATTGTAAAATTAATAAATTTTTTCGGAGGTGATATGCAATGACCATATCTGTGGACGACTTGGCAACGAAGGCCATGTCTCTATCCGGCGAAGCAAGGGCTCTGCTGGCTGAAAGGCTTGTTGAGAGTCTCGACCAGGAGTCAGTTCGTGACATTTGGCTTATCGAGGCAAAAAGACGTCGAGACGAAGTGCGAAACGGTCAAATCGAACCAATTCCGGGCATCGAAGCTATGGAGAGCGTTCGAGAGCTTATTAATGACAAATAAGTACTTATTTCATCCAGAGGCCCGGGTAGTGTCAAGTTTTTTGTGTAAAATTTTCATCAACCAATTTCCTGAAGAATGGCAGGTTCTTTCGCACTTTTCCTATAGGGCTTGTCCGCCAATGGACTTCCATCTTCAAGCTAATGAAAGCCAGAAGCATGTAGCAGGCATTTTCTCCTGCTACTATTTCCATTGATTTGGTTCTTCGCTTGAACTCCTTATTGAGACGTTCGATGACGTTCGTAGTTCTTAATGAAATCCATTCTTCCTCTGGACGGATAAAGAAGGTCAAACAGGCATCTATGGAGTTTCCCAGACACTTTACTGCGGAAGGGAGTTTTTTCTCCCATTTCTCATTAAAGATACCAAAGAACTCCATGGCCTTGTCCCTTGAGGAGGCGTAGAAGATGGATCGAAGATCATCAGCCACAGCCTTCTTCAGCTTCTTAGGCACCTTGGCAAGGACATTGCGGCTCACATGCACTTGGCATCTCTGGACCTTGGCTTTTGGGAACTCCTCCTTAAATACCTTCTCAAGACCCGGTAATCCATCCATAACGCCCAGAACCATGTCGCTGCCGTCCAGACCTCTTCTTTTTAAGTCTTTGAAGAATTGCCGCCAGGTAGGGGCTGACTCCTTATCCCCGGACTGCAATCCTAAAACTCGTTTGTGCCCTGTCTCTGTAACCCCTATGGCCACCAGGACGGGTACTTTTTCTATGCTTCCATCTATGCGCATATCGAAGTTAACGCCGTCCAAAAACATGTACTTGATGGGCTCCTCTGATAGATCCCGCTCCCTCCATTTCTCCACCGCATCGATCAACTCCTTATTGGCGTTACTGACCTCCGAGGGAGAAATCTTGCGGCCTATCAGCCGCTCAGACATCATGGAAAGGGTACGAGTGCTCACGCCAGTCAAAAACATCATGCTGAGATCCTGGCGAAGCTCCCTTTCGTACCGCTTACTTCGGGGGATGACTTCCGTCTTGAACTCCCCCTTCCGGTCCCTTGGGACCTCAACCTGGACTTCTCCAATGCCTTTTAATGTAAAGTTGCGACCATAGGAGCCATTGCGATGATCAATAACTCCTTGACGATGTTCGTACCGCTCACGGCCAAGAAAATGGGTGAGTTCCATATCCATCAGCTTGGACAGATATTCACCAACATTCTCTCTGAGCTCTACTCGGATCATCTCAAAAATTCCCTCGGGTTGCTCCTGGATTTCCTTGAACATGCTCGCAACTTCTGGTACGCTAATTTCAACTTTCATGGGTGCTTCTCCTTTCTTTTTAGATTTTTAGTTTAAACCCTTATTAAAGGAAAAGCGCCCTTTTTTCTACCTCTTCAGAATTTACACAATAAATTGTACACTACCTATTCAAAAGATTTTAGGGGAAAACTGTAGACGTAATCAACAAAACTCATCAAGGTACCTTGATTACCTAAAGTCGGCTGTTAAATTTCCTTGCAGGCTGACTGGTATAGAAGACTTCCCTTGGGAAGAACCATACGTAATTGCAGGTTGGGACAAAGATGAATACGAAGAACTGAAAAAAGAGAACCCTTCTTATACAGATGTATTTGAGTTATTAGAACTTCTTGAACCAGATTCAGAGTTTGATGATATCGTTGCAAAATTACAAAGGTTAACTGATCTTAAGATTTTCGACGTTGGATTATCATGGTTACAATGTTTAAACTCTGATGATGTGAACTACCAATTAATCAAAGATTACGCTGTATGGCATACAAATTATTGACATTTCTTTGCGACCCAGTCATTTGAGTCTGACGGCTAAAATGCGTGGCAATTTGAAAATCTGTACTTTTCTACAAATGTGAGCTTTGCGAGAGGTCTTGGTTTTTTCACGCCGCACCTCAATTCAACGGTGGGGCACAATGTGAAAAAGGGACAGGCGCTTTATTCCTGTGAATAATGCTCTTTTTGCCCCTAAAAAGCTCGATATAGGGCCTAAATAAGGGTGTTTTTGCAGTTTTTCGTTAATAGTTCTAAATAGTTAGCGCGGCCCGACCCCATCCCGCATC
>JAYEFH010000146.1:0-13351 GCA_034658555.1 Thermodesulfobacteriota bacterium
ACAAGACCTATATTGATCTTATTGAATCCGAACTTCTTGTGGGGAAAGAGATAATTTCAACAGGTATGATGAAAGAAATCATCCGATCTCAAACGGCTATTGATAGGGCCTGTCAGGGAAAGGATACTGCTGTGGTCTCAAGCGGCGACGCAGGCATATATGGAATGGCCGGATTAGTGCTGGAACTTTTGGCCGAGCAGGGCCTTATTGGGGATGTGAAAGTGGAGGTGATACCGGGTATTTCGGCCCTGTCCGCTGCTGCCGCCCTCTTGGGCGCTCCGCTGATGCACGATTTCGCTGTCATCTCTCTGAGTGATCTCATGATTCCATGGGAGGTGATCCGGCAACGGGTGGAGGCCGCGGTCAAGGCCGATTTTGTCCTGGTTATTTACAATCCCAAATCTAAAAAAAGAAATTGGCAATTAGAAGAAGTGCGAGAATTAATCCGGAAGTATCGGGGTGACCATATGCCGGTGGGAATTGTGAGAAACGCCATGAGACAAGGGCAATCCGTAGAGATTACGACGCTTTCTCATCTAAATCTAAAAGGTGTGGATATGCTCTCTATCCTTGTGGTAGGCAATTCCAGGACTCGATTGATAGAAGGGAAGATGGTGACGTCAAGAGGATACATGGAGAGGTATGGTATTGAAGATCTTCAAGAAGGAGTTAACCGCATAGGTCGAAACTAAAGAACGGGAGATAAATAAGTTGAACAAAAATTAACAGGATTTTTTTGTTGTATTCAAGGCGCGAGGAGCGAGCATAACGGGTTATGTGATCGACGAGCAACGAAGAAGACAGCAAAAAAGACGTTAATTTGTTGTAAGCGTTCACAGGGCACCGCATCTGCTTTGTTGTCGGGCACTTGAAGTACAGGGAGTACGTCTGCGTACCCGTACGCCTAGTATCTGCAGCACCCTGTAAACGCTTACAGTTCGGTGGTGCGGTAAAACGGGCTGTTGTAATCCCGTGAACGGTTAGCGTTTTTCCTATTAACTCTCAGCAAATATGGCATCTACAAATTCTTCAGGATCAAACTGTCGAAGGTCTTCCATCTTTTCACCAATGCCTATGAATCGGATAGGAATCTGCATCTGGTTGGCAATACTCACAACAATCCCTCCTTTTGCCGTACCGTCAAGCTTGGTAAGGGCTATCCCCGTGACTCCGACAGCCTCGCCAAAGATGTTGGCCTGGGAGATTGCGTTTTGACCTGTAGTTGCATCCAGCACTATCAGGACCTCATGGGGGGCTTCTTTGATTTTTTTGGAGATTACCCGGCTGATTTTTTTAAGCTCTTCCATAAGGTTGACTTTTGTGTGTAATCTCCCTGCCGTATCAACGATCACTACATCGACATCCCGCTTGATGGCGGATTCCATGCCGTCAAAAGTCACTGCCGACGGGTCAGATCCGGCACTGTGCTTTATGACCGGTACATCGATGCGCTGTCCCCAGGTCTCAAGCTGTTCTGCTGCAGCGGCCCTGAATGTATCCGCCGCCACAAGAAGGACGTTTTTGCCCTCTTGTTTCAGCCTGTAAGCAAGTTTGGCAATGGTCGTGGTTTTCCCGACGCCATTTACACCAATTACCAGGACTACAAAGGGGCTGGGTGCCCATGCGATTTCAGTCGAAGGCACTTTAAGCAAATCAGCGATCTGTTTTTTAAGTCGCTCTCTCAGGACCAAGGGGTCCTGAAGCTCCTTTTTCTTAACTTCAGCACGCAGCTTCTCAAAAATATCCTGGACAGTGGTTACCCCCATATCTGCCATAACCAGGAGTTCTTCCAGTTCGTCCAGGAACTCAGGATCTATTTCCTGCCGTCCAAGGAGGAGCTGGTCCATCTGTCGGACAAACCCGCCTCTGGTCTTTCCCATCTGTTTTTTCAGGCGTTTAAAGAGCCCAATCCGCGGTGTTCCGGATTCCATACCGTTTTCATGAACAGGATCGGACTGATTTGACGATTCTGGAGATTCCCGGGCGGATGAATTAACTACCGGCCCTTCGGCCTCTATCTGTTTCTCAGGCTCTTGTGAGGAAAATTTTTTTGCTTCGCCTTCTGGCCCGGCTATTTTTTTGATCCATTTTTTGAACATAGTGTTTTTTGAATAGAAATATAATTTTTTTGCCTCTATAGACTTGCCAAAGTTAACCTTGATCTGATATTAACTTACTTGTATTTAATAGCAACTTCCCAAAAATAAAGAAAAAATGCAACATCAGTCTTCAGAAGCATTTTCCCCGACGAGTAACGCAGCTATCGGGACATTGTTCTTGGAGCGGCAGTTTTGGCCAAAGATAGGTTTTGCAGATAACCCTAAGGAAAGAAGGGGATTCAAGTGAATAAATCAGGTCTTATAGAGGTCCTTTCAGAAGATCCAGTACTGGATAATCAATTAGCCGAATTTGTGGTAGATGAGGTTTTTAATGCCATGACCGAAGCTTTAGTAAAGGGAGACGGCGTGGAAATTCGCGGTTTTGGGAGTTTTACAGTAAGGAAATATGCGCCTTACACTGGCAGAAATCCAAAGACCGGTAAAAATATTTCGGTATCACCGAAAAAGTTGCCATTCTTCAAGGTTGGGAAAGAATTGCGCGAAAGGGTAATAGACAAGGTAGGGCAAGGGGTTAAATGATTCTAGCCTACTTCTTCAATTTCAAAACCCGCTAGAAGTAGTTTTGCCGCAGTGACCCCGATTTGCGCGGTGATACCACAAGAAGGACTCCTTGCTTTTAGAAGGCATTGCTTAACACCCAAGGCGCTTGCCAGAAAGATCGTTTGCTCAGCACCTCGCTTAAAGGCCTCTGTGACGTCTTGTCCCTCTATAGTAAAGACTTTTGCTCGACCGTTTAAGACATCTATACCGTTTCCATAAGAGATGTCAGCAGCCGGTCTGGGGGTTGCGAGGCCACCTAGTTGCTCAGGACAAACCGGCAGAACACAGACTCCCTTCAGTTTTTCTATCAGCCGAATATCGGGCCTGCTCTCCCCATCGTATCTGCAGGAAAGACCAATTAAGCAAGCGCTCACCAGTATCATTTGAATTTTAAGTGTCTCAATCTCAAGTTAACAGTGCCTAAAGTGAGCTAAAGTGCCTAAAGTTAAGGTATCGCTTCGCTCAATCTATTTATATTATCCGCGCTGAAAGTACGCACCACAACTTCAGGCACTTTATAGTTCACTGTAGGCACTTTAACGGTAGATCATGTCTGAAATATCACCGGCGGTTTTTCAGGCTCTCTCTCTTCTATATGACCAATAATAAAGGCATGTTCGTCAAGTGCATGGGTCTGGAAAAGCAGGTCCTGTGCATCGGCCTCGGGCACTATTAGTACCATACCGATACCGCAGTTGAATGTCCGGAACATTTCCTCTTCAGATATGTTGCCTTTTTCTTGTAAGAAATGAAAGATGGGCGGGATTGGCCAACTGTCCTTTTTGATCACTGCCCGGCAGGATTTGGGGAGTATTCTGGGTATATTATCCAGGAAAGCGCCACCCGTGATGTGTACCATGCCGATGATTCGTTGCTGCTTGAGCAGGTATTTGATTGTACTGGAATATATCTTTGTGGGTGTCAGTAACACTTCTCCCAAGCTAAGTTCTCCGATCCCCGGCACTTTATCCGACACGTTAAGCCCGAGTTTTTCAAAACAGATTTTTCGCACCAGGGAAAAACCGTTGCTATGGAGTCCGGTTGATGACAGGCCTATCATCACTTGGCCTACACCTATTTCGGAACCGTCGATGATCTTGTCTCTGTCCACGACTCCAACAGCGAATCCTGCAAGATCATAGTCATTTTTTGCATATAGCCCAGGCATTTCAGCAGTCTCGCCGCCGATAAGGGAGCAGCCCGCCTCTTTGCATCCATCTGTAACGCCTTTTATAATATCTGTTGCTTTTTCGGGGTCCAGCTCGCCTATGGCAAAGTAGTCTAGGAAAAACAGTGGGTTGGCCCCGCATACCAGTATGTCGTTAACACACATTGCAACGAGGTCGATCCCAATGGTTTCATGCACGTTGCATAGGGTGGCAATCTTGATTTTGGTCCCTACGCCGTCAGTTGAAGAGACCAGGACAGGCTCATGGTACCGATCAAGGTCAAGCGCAAAAAGGCCGGAAAAACCGCCGATTTCCGTGAGAACTCCACGCTTGAAGGTGGAGGCGACCATCGGCCGTATCTTTTTTACTAATTCATTGGCCTTGTCTATGTTCACGCCCGCCTGGGCATAGAGTGATTCATCTTTCACATCATTCTCCTCTTACTTGGGAGTACTTGTATACTGTCCATCTATAGAAGTCAATCTGGAGGATAGGCCGAGAAGTCCTTGCCCGATTGCTTGTATAGTGATTAAGTTGTCCAATGGACAGCGGGAAACCACAGATGATTGACAAATACCCTGTAAGGCTGCTTATAGGCACCGGCTATCCGATCCTTGAAAAAATTCGGTGTACGGAGAGACTTTTTCATGTTTATGGCAGGGAGTTGTTGTCCGACAAGGCAATTCAGCCTTTACAGGAGACTTATAGGCAGGCCATTCAGCAATCATGGATTCAGATGAAAAGGATAGGACTTGTTGCCGAGTGTACTGATTGCGCTGTCAATGATGGAGGGAGCTGTTGCGGAAGAGGCATAGAGAATCGTTTTGACGTGATTCTGCTTCTAATTAATATCCTGATGGGTTGCAGCCTTCCTTCATCACCCTGGGATGAGACAGGCTGCTGGTTTCTTGGGAAACGGGGCTGCATGATTCCTGCTCGGCACGTCATCTGTGTGAATTATATCTGTAAACGGCTTGATAGTAAGCTTACAAAAAAAGGACTAAGATTGCTGCAGGAAAAAATAGTATCGGAGACAGATGCGGGTTTTGCCCTTGAAGAGGGTATCAAAAAGTGGCTGAGGAACAAAGGACTTTGAATCACGAAAAATGGATGTCTAAGGCATTGGATCTGGCTGCAAGTGCCTTGTCAATGGGTAATTTTCCAGTAGGGTGTGTCCTGGTATCCGGAGATTTGATCGTGGGGTCGGGAGCCAGATTACATACCATGCCTGAGGATGTGAACGAGCTTGATCATGCCGAGGTGTGTGCTCTGAGGGATTGGATTGAAAGAGGACGTCCACTGGGGCACGGAAATGATACAAAGATCACTGCATACTGCAATCTTGAGCCATGCCTTATGTGTCTTGGTGCCCTTATTCTCAACGGCATCAAGAGGATAGTTTATGCATATGAAGATGTTATGGGCGGGGCAACGGGTCTGGATTTTTCAAGACCCATGACCGGTGCGGCCGGGCCGGTTGATGGTCTCTTTAATAATAATCTCTATGCCAAAAGCCGCATCAAGATACTTGGAGGAATTAAGAGAAAAGAGAGCCTGGCCCTTTTAAAGAGATTTTTTTCTGATCCGGCCCAATCATACTGGAAGGACAGCTTTTTGTATAAGTATACACTTGAAAATTTATGAAGATAAAACGCAGAACAGTCCAGTTTCAACCCAACACGCGGAATTTCTTTTTTCACATACTCACTCAATGTAATCTCAGTTGTCGCCATTGCTATATCAATCCGGAACAGCATGGCAAACAGATCCTGGATGAGAGGACTTTGGCCAAGTGGCTGGCTATCTTTGCAGACAGTCACCAAATCACCAAATCACCAAATAATACGAATGTCATATTCCTTGGCGGAGAGCCCACTCTCAGTCCTGCGTTGCCCCATGGCATCAAAGAAGCAAGACGTTTGGGCTATGCCTCTATAACAGTGGATACCAACGGTTATCTTTTTCATGATATCCTTGACAGGGTTTCTCCTGAAGATCTGGATTATTTCAGTTTCAGCCTCGACGGCTCCTGTCCTGAAGTCAACGATTTTATCAGAGGAGAAGGGGTCTTTGATATATGTACTTCCGGGATCAGGCGGGCATTAGACAGGGGATTCGGGGTGAGCCTCATCTTTACGGCAAGCCGCATGAACATCCATGACCTTGTTAATATGCCGCCGCTCCTGACAGATTTGGGAGTAAAACGCTTTTTTATACAGGTTATAGGTATCAGGGGCAAATCTGCCGAGAAGGGCGAGACATCCCTTCAGCTCAATAGGGAAGAATGGGAAGCAGTTGTCCCGGATGTTGCAGGTAAAACCGCTGAAAAGGGTGTGCATGTGACATATCCCAAGGTGTTCTTAAAGCCTGATGAGCCTTTTGCCTGTGCAGGTCTTGTTGCTGATAATTATTTTGTGTTCCCTAACGGCAGGGTTTACACATGTCCTCTATGTGAAGACTATCCGATACACTCTATGGAAATTGTGGACGGTGTGCTCAAGGAGCGCCCGCCCATAAGGGAGTGCGACCTTTTCTCACTTCAGATTCCCGAAGGCTGTGTGCTAAACAAAATACTCCACCCTGGGAATATTTCCTACGACTCGAATAACCAGCCCATCAGCCGCATAGCTTGCTGCATGCTCAAGGAGGAGGTCCTGCCGGTCAATTAGGTGGATAGGTGGAAGGCTGAAGGTAACAGGCTGATATACTTCAGCCTCTTACCTTAGAGGTCCTTTCAGCAGAGATGTGATATTTACATCCTGGGAGATCAGGCCCTGTGTTCGGGAAAAATCCCGCTGTAAAAAGCCTTCAAACGGTATCCTTGCTAATGTCTGCCGTATCTCAGATAAGAAAAAATTTACTTTGCCGTTAGAAGACTTAGAGGCTGTTAATAGTACTTCAATTAACTATCAGATACTTGACGATTATAGTATCTGGTTTGTTAATTGCCGGTGATTGTGAGGTTCAACTGGTATCGTTATCGGTGTAAGTCTCGCGCCTTGCGCCTGTCTACCACAGGCAGGTCTGGAGCATTTTGAGCGGAATCATATTTCAGGGTTTTTGCAGTGTAGCCGGTACTACCATTCTTGCTTTTGGATGTACGATTGTGTTTTTATAGCACCCGATTTTTGTGGTATACTTTTTTGTTAGCTCACCAAAAAAAGACTCTCCCATAAGCCCTGTGCGGCCTCCTTGAAATACTCATTAATGTGAAATATCATAGATACAAAATGTCACATGATTTGGAGGATGATTATGCGTACAATACAAATGACCTTAGATGATGATCTGGTCAAATCGGTGGACAAATAATTGACATTGCTACAAAACCAGATGAGTGTTGAAAATGGCTATAAATTATAATTTCGAGTGGGATCCCAGAAAGGTCCGTGGTAACCGAGTCAAACATGGTATAACTTTTGACGAAGCAGCAACGGTATTTAGAGATTCAAAGGCACTTTCCATATTTGATCCAGACCATAATGAAACTGAAGTCAGATGGATAACTACGGGTGTTTCGGTAAAAGGAAGATTGTTGGATATTCGTTAATTGTCACGTGATATACGCTTGATATACTTTTAACTATGGGATAATTTACTTTCAAAAAATAAGGAGATAATAAAAGATTATTAAAACTAATATTCTTAGTTGCTCTCATTGTGGTAGTAAACATCTTGTTAAGATGGTTACAGATAGTATCGAGAAAGACACTAGCTTTTTCTCAGGATTAATGAGATCATCCATGGGAAGAGGAGCATCATGGCAGATACGGCTCTCCGCCTTGCCGCCTATTTCGGAAATTCATCTTCCTTCTGGCTCGGCCTTCAGATGGATTACGTTCTTGATGTTGCCGGAAGATACGTTTGCACTACGGATTAAGAGGGAAGTCCATCGGTACGGCGTACCGCCGCCCGTGAACCCGGGCGATTGTGCCTCAAAGGAAAAAAGTTGACAACATAAGTCATAAGTCATAATGTTGCAGCATGAGAATAACACTATCCATACCTGATGTTGTGGCGCACCGGTTTCAGGCGGCCGTTCCGGCTCGCCAGCGGTCGCGTCTTGTTACCCGTCTGCTCGAACACGAGCTCTCCGAACGAGACAACTCCCTGGCGTCAGCATGTCGTGCTGCCAATCTTGACAAGGCTTTGGCGCGAGAGATTGACGAATGGCAATCGTTCGACGACGGGATTGAGGAATGACAGACACAGCCATCAAACGTGGTGATATCTGGTGGATCAGTCTCGATCCGACGCAGGGGTCTGAAATAAGGAAGACCCGACCGTGTGTCGTGCTCACGCACGACACATTGAATCGACTTCGTCGCACCGTAGTCGTTGTTCCCCTCTCGACCACCGCTAAACCACACCCGCCGATCACGGTTCCCGTCAAGTGCCAAGGGGGCTCCGCCGTTGCGGTGATCGACCAGATACGAGCCGTTGCGAAACACAGACTGAAGTCCAAGGTCGAGATTCTCTCCCTCGACGAACTTGACGAGGTCTGCCAAGCCGTATCGGCAATACTTGAACTCAGATGAAAAAGAAAATACCAAACTTCAAAACAGAAGCCGAAAAGCGACGTTTTTGGCAACAACATGATTCTAAAGATTATCTCGATTGGTCCGAAGCAGAGTGTCCTTCCGGTAAGCGTGCATGGAAAATGATCCACGATGATGTAGCATCGGTTATCCAATCAGAAGGGAGGAGAGCCGATGGATATGTCAGCTACAGCGAACAACAAGTTCACCATACAGTTTCTTAACCGTACAGGTCGTGTTTTTTATAAAATAGCCCTCAGCCTTTCCCAAGCCTCAGAAAGACGCTTTGGAGAGACCGGTATTGCAGTGCCGAGTTCAGGGGCGAATATAGATACCCTGTATTCATCAATGAGCGTTTCAAAGTGTCTGATTTCTTCTTCAAGCTCTGTTTCTTTCTTTGACTCAAGATGGGTCTTGGCTTCGTTGAGGTGCAGCAGAAACGGTTTTAATCCGGCTGCCTTTACCATATCTTTTAGGGGATTCACATATGCCCTCCGGGCCCTGACAGCCAAGGCATTCAGGTATCGTGGCAGGTCGGGAAGCTGGTTCAGTCTTGCATGTGCAGGAAAGTGCGGCGGAGTGAGTCTTGTTAGTTCTGTTTCAAGGTCTTTGAGGACCGGAGAACGGTTCTTCGTGTGTGTTATAGTATTTTGAAGACGTATTATTTCCCGTTGCGCTGCGATATGGGCCTCAAGCACTACTTTCAGCAACTGTATGATAGGGACTGCTTGCTGAAAAACTTTCCCCTCCAATTCCTTGGTCTTTTTAATAAGATCGGACCTGCTAGGGATTTGCTTCCAAGTCCCTAACAGCTCTCTGTAGAGAAAGGCGTATACGGATTGACGCAGCTTCTGTGTACCTCCAAAGGCAATGCAGGCATCCGGCGGTAAGGCGGTGGGGAGACAGTTTTTTTTGAGATATCCAAGCTCTTTGCCCAGGTAATCAGCGAGGAGTCGCCTTGCCCCCTGTTGGGTTTTTGAAAGGGCTTCATCCTGATTAAGAAAAAGTTTCACATTTACACTGTTATTTTCTATAACAAGTCCATGGAAGGCCTGTATGGGATTCTCCCGGTCTCCTGAAGAACTCATGACCGAACTCGGAAGATCCGAAAATTTTTCTATATTGAGCCCGGACACTTCCCATTTTGCCTTGGTCTTTAACCATTCGGGATCATTCTGATCAAAAGTAGAAGGGGACTTTTCTCTGCTCTCCTGTATGTGGTTGAGGTTATGCCCTGAATCAAGGATTTTTCCATTCCTGTCTATTACCTCGAATCTCATCAAGAGGTGAGGGGGGATGTCCTCAAGTCCCGGCCATATTTTCCTTTCTATATGTATGCCATATTGCCTGAAAAGTTCTTTCTGTAATGAACGAAGCAGGCCCTTCTCTGTTTTTTTGAGTTTTTTGCCTATATTTTCAGCGACCCCGGGTATTGGAACCAGGTGTTTGCGAATTTGCTTGGGCAGCGATTTCAGGAGATAGGTGATCTTTTCCTGGAGCAGGCCCGGGACCAGCCACTCAAATGGTTCAGGTGATAAAGAGCAAAGTATTCCCGAGGGGATCTTTACAGTAACTCCATCCGTCTCATCACCCGGACAGAAGCGGTAACTCAGAGAAAGCCTGTGTTCTGAGACCTTTATATGTCCTGGAAACTGGACAACCACGTTGGTGTCCGGGATTGATCTGAGCAGATCTTCTTTTGTAAGGCATAGAGCGGGAACATCATTGTCGGCAATACGCAATGCCCTGGCAAGAGAACGTTCATTACATATCACTTCAGGCCCAGAGTTTTTATTCCCCTTGTAGGATTTGTCTCTGAACAATATATTTTCTATCTCACTCAACCCTTGGTCATAAAAGTAATAGAGAGTTTCCTCGTCCACCATGATGTCCCGCCGCCTGGTCCTGTCCTCCAAGTCCTGAACCTCTGAGATCAGTTCCATATTATGGATAAGAAAGGGGTATTTATTTTTAAACTCACCTGGAATCAGTGCGTGTCGTATAAAGATCTCCCTGGATTCGGTCGGACTAATTTTCCCGTATCTGACCTTTCGTCTTTCCGCTATCGGTAGACCAAAGAGCGTGACCCTCTCCCATGCCATCACCTCTCCACGGCGTTTTTCCCAATGTGGATCAGAATAGCTATGTATACAAAGATCACCTGCCAGTTTTTCTATCCATTCGGGCTCAACGGCAGCCACTGTTCTGGCAAAAAGCCTGGATGTCCGCACTAGTTCTGTCGCCACTATCCATTTAGGGCCTTTTTTGTAAAGTGAGGAACCTGGAAAAAGGAAGACCTCTCTCCCGCGGGCTGCGAGGTAGCGGGATCCCTCCTGCTTAAGGGCAATCTGCCCCAAAAAACCTGAAAGAACTGAGCAATGAATTGAGTGATTTAGTGATTTAGAAAATTTGGTGATTTGGTGATTTGGTGATTTAGTGATTTGAGGGAATTCTTCCGCTTTTTGGAGGATATCCATTATCTGATCGTGGATATCCTTCCATTCCTGCATCCTGTTGTAGGAGAGGAAGTTCTCTCTGCAATATTTTCGTATCTGATTCCTGCTGCGTCCGGCTTTCAGCTCTTTGTGATAGACATTCCATATCTTGATAAAGGTTAGTAGATCCGAAGAAGGGTCCTTAAAGGAGTTGTGGGCCTGGTCTGCCTGGCTTTCTTTGTCCGCTGGGCGTTCTCTAGGGTCCTGAATACTCATGGCCGACGCAATTATGACAACCTCTTTCAGCGCGTTCTCGTGCCGTGCCTCAATGATCATTCTGGAAATTCTGGGATCAAGAGGCAGCCTTGCCATAATTTTTCCTGTCCTGGTCAGTCTGCCTGCTGTATTCAGCGCCCTCAATTCTCTCAGTGTGGTAAATCCCTCTTTTATGGCCTGGGAAGATGGGGCGTCCACAAAAGGAAATTTATCAACAGGCCCAAGTTTCATTGAGTAGAGACGCAGTATGACCTCAGCCAGATTTGATCTGCGGATTTCAGGCAAAGTGTATTCGGGCCGATCCTCGTAGTCTTCTTTGCTGTAAAGCCGAACACAGACCCCTGCATGGATTCTCCCTGCACGTCCCGCCCTTTGGTCCGCACTACCCCTTGATATGGGGACGATTGGAAGCGCCTTTGTGCGGGATTTGACGTTATAGCGAGCAATTCTAGCCAGACCCGAATCCACGACGTACATGATTCCGGGGACTGTAATGGAGGTCTCGGCTACGTTCGTAGCCACTACGATTTTTTGAATAGTGGACGGCTTGAATATGCGCTTCTGGTCAGAAGCGGCCAGTCTGCCGTACATGGGAAGTACCAAGGCCTTATCCTCGCACCTGGCCTTCAGGATTTTGACGGTTTCCAGTATCTCTCTCTCCGTGGGAAGAAAGACAAGTATGTCACCAAACGGATCTCTCCTCCTAATCTCCTCAGTTGCGAAAATAATTTTTTCAACGGTGGTTATATCAGATTCTTCATCTTGTTCTATAGGTTTGTACTGTATCTCCACTGGATAGCCGCGACCCGCAATTTCTATTACCGGGGCCTTGCCGAATGCCTGGCAGAAATGAGCAGTGTCCATTGTGGCGGATGTGATAATGACCTTTAGTTCAGGCCTGACCGGCAGGAGTCTTCTGAGTATCCCCAGGAGGAAGTCTATATTCAGGCTTCTCTCATGGGCCTCATCTACAATTATGGTATCATATGCCCCGAGTATGGAATTTTGCTGTACTTCAGCCAGGAGCATGCCGTCTGTTACAAATTTGATCCTGGTTTCAGGCCCGGTACTGTCTCTAAAGCGTATTTTGTAACCCACGAGTCTGGGTCCTTGAGGCCCCAGCTCTTCGGCAACTTTGGCAGCCACAGTTATAGCCGCCACCCTCCTGGGTTGTGTACAGGCGATCTTCCTATGCGTACCCCGTCCTGCTGCGAGGCATATTTTGGGCAACTGAGTGGTCTTCCCGGAACCTGTTTCACCACTTACAATTATGACCTGGTTCCGCCTTACAGCAGAAACCAGATCATCCCACGCACTGCAGATGGGAAGACCAACCGGACAGGAGATCAGGACCTTTTTCAGGAGATCAATCCCTGGCAATGTATGTTTCTTGATTCCTGTCAATCACCAAATCACTAAATCACTAAATTTTCTAAATCACCAAATTTTTTAAGGAATGGGTTGGTCTTTTTCTCTTGTCCAATAGTGGATGTGGGACGATCGCCGTAATCGTGCCCGGGGAGCACTATGGTGGAGTCGGGAAGGGAGAAAATGTGGGTCTTGAGGGATTTGGTCAAGGTCTCGAATGAGCTTCCCGGCAGATCCGTTCGTCCTGCAGCACCGACAAAAAGGGTATCCCCGGTAATTATATAGCCATGCCCGTAAAGACATACTGAGCCAGGCGAATGTCCCGGAGTGTGGATTACCTCAAACCTGAGATTGCCGACCTTGATTACATCTCCGTGGGCAATATATTCATCTGCCGGAGGAGCAGGCTCAAAACCCCACGTCCTGAACATTTCAACCGTCTCAGGGTTTCTGAACATGATATCGTCGGCTTTGTGCATCAATACCGGTGCTCCGGTAAGGGCCTTCATTTTCTGATTTCCACAGGTGTGGTCCGGGTGACCATGGGTATTGACTATGTAACGCAGGGTGAGGCCGGAAGCGGTGATTTCTTTTGCCAGTTTTTCTTCACTCCCTGCAGGATCAATGATCATGGCCTCGTGCGTATTATGGCATCCTATTATATAGGCATTAACATCCAGAGGACCAACTGTATAGACTTTTAATATCATCCGGTTTGCGTTTCCTTCCATTTGTAGGGGCAGACCTGCGTGTCTGCCTAAACAACGGGCGAACACACAGGTTCGCCCCTACAACGGGTTTATTGAAAATTTACAGAACATATTGGTTTATGGTTTTTTTAACCGCAATATCTTGCTCCAAATCTTGTCGCCGTCGGCATTTGACTTGAGGAGATATACCTCGCA
>JAYEFH010000147.1:0-3243 GCA_034658555.1 Thermodesulfobacteriota bacterium
AATTAAGATGGGGTCGCGGTGTGGACACTGGTAATTTGATTGACAGATCCTCAGCCGACATAACGCATCATCTCTTGCTCTGTTCAGTCAATATACACTTCTGACACATCGCGCAGCAACTCCTCAACTCCGGATTTCTGTAACAGACATCGTCAAATAGTTGAGTAAGAAAAGTGAAAAGGGAAGTGAAATCTTCTTTATTTCTGCTGACGCTTTTTGTGGCGTTATTGTTTTTGGGTTGTGCGTACCAGCCCTCCTTATCCACTTATGTTAAAGACGGCAAGGAATACGGCAAGGTGCGGGGAGCCTTTTTCGGTCATCGATGGTGGCACTACTACGAGCGGGGGCTTTCTTATGCAGATGGGGAGTTTTACCAGGAGGCCCTGGCGAATTTAGAGGAAGCTGTTAGCCGCCGCGAAAAAGACCAGCGCATGGCTCGTACCTATGGGATGCACTTTATTGATTACTTTCCGCACCGTGAGCTGGGCGTTGTCTATTATGAACTGAGTGACCTGGAGGAAGCAAGGCGTGAGCTGGAACGGTCTCTGAGCCAGTTTCCTTCGGCCAAGGCCGGATTTTACCTCGACCGTGTCAGGAAGGCTTTGCTTGAACAGGAAGCCGAAGAAATGCCGCCGCCAAGGCTCTTGATCAGTCTTAAGGGCGACGAGGTCCGGACACGACAGGACCCTGTGATCATTTCCGGCATGGCCCGGGACGAAGCATATGTGGCCGGCATTACCATCATGGGCAAATCCATTTTTATGGAGAGCTCAGAAAAACACATCCTTTTTGAGGAAGCCCTGGACCTTTCCCAAGGTACGCACATCGTTGAGGTAGTGGCGAAGAATCTTCTGGGAAAGACCACGGCGCGCCGGGTAGTAATCCATGTAGATCGGGAAGGGCCGGTCGTTACTTTGGATGAACCGCATTTTGACCGGTCCGGGCCTGGAGGAGAGATAACAATTTCCGGCTCTGCTTACGATGAGGCAGGCGTATCTGACTTGAGGATCAATGGGCAGCCCGTCCTTACACAAAAGGGTACAGAGGTCCTGTTCACTGCAAGACTGAATATGGATGTGGACACCCTTGAGCTGGTGGCTTCGGATCGACTGGGCAACCGGACGTCTGCCCGAATGCCTTTTTTCAATCCGCAATCGCGATTACCCGTGTTGTTAGCCTGCGCGGATTCAAATCTCAAAGGTCATTTCCTGGCTGGCCTCTTTGGGCCTGAGGATACAAGTCCCCCGGTTATCAGGCTCAAGGGCTGGACCGATAAGCAGACCGTTTTTCTGAAGAAGGTGTATATTGAAGGACAGGTAAACAGCGAGAGTATGATTAAGCGGTTGACCATCAATCAAACCCCGGTACTGCGCCGCCAGGGCCGTCATATCTTTTTCAGTCATATGGCAGAGCTTGGAGAAGGGGAAAATACCTTTACCATTGAAGCCATGGACGAGTCCGGCAATACTGCAAGCAAGAAAATTATTGTCATAAGACGGGTTCCCAAGGCCCTTCAGTTAGCAGAACGTTTGAGCCTGACTGCATTCCCATTTGAGCACAAGGGTGTGGTTTCAGCAGCTTGCTTTGCCTTTCAAGACAACCTGATCGATGCGCTCATAGATCAGAATCGCTTCCGGGTAGTTGAAAGGGACAAGCTGGACATAATCCTGCAGGAACAGAAGCTGAGCCGCACAAAACTGTTCGATAAGCCCACAGCCCTGAAGCTTGGCAGGTTAGTAGCCGCCCAATCTGTCATCACCGGCAGTATTATTGAAACACGCATGGGCATTGAAGCCGTTGCCCGGCTGATTGACACGGAAACATCCGAGATATTGAGCACCCAGGATGTCTATGGTGAAGTGAAAGACCTTCCGGCCCTTAGGTCCCTGGCCGAAGGCATGGCCATCAAGTTTCACCGGGATTTTCCCCTGGTGGACGGTCTCGTTATTGAGAAAAAGGGCAAAGACATATTTACGGATCTCGGGCAGAATGTAATCAAGCTCTTCAGGAGAGTAATCGTTTACAGGGAGGAACCGGTGAAACACCCGGAGACCGGAAGAGTCCTCGGCGCAAACAACAAAATCATTGGATGCGCCCGGGTTACGCAGGTGATGCCCGGGATGTCAAAGGCTGAGCTATTGGATGGTAAACCCGGGGCTGTCAGGCGTCTGGACAGGGTTATAACCGAATGAACCGTTCTTTTCAGGAGGACCGGGAGCTCTTGTCAAGGTGTCTGGCAGGCAACAGAATGGCATCAGAAACCCTGGTCCGGCAATTTTCTGATCTGGTGTACCGCTCTGTTCAATATACCCTGATGACCAGGCACGTCCCTTTCAGCAGACACGACCTTGAGGATCTGCACAATACTGTGTTTCTCAGACTCTTTGAGCAGGGATGCAGAAAACTTGGTCAGTACGAAGGAAAAAACGGTTGTACTCTTGCATCCTGGATCAGGATGATCGCAGTGCGAACAGTTCTCGATCATCTCAGGAAAAAGGGCGTTGATGCCATAGGGCGGCAGAAAAAGCGCATACCTCTTGAAGAGTTGCCGGAGTTAAGGTCCGATGAGGTAGAGGTGGGAGCTCAAATCGAGAAGGTTGAGCAAGGGCGTTTGCTTCAAGAGGCGATGCAGAGACTCCTGCCGCGTGACCGGATGTTCATGAAGCTCCATTTTAATCATGGGCTCTCTGTTGCAGAAATTGCTGAAACCATGCGGCTTTCGATCAGCAATGCCCATACACTCAAACATAGGGCAATTCAAAGGCTAAGATTGCATATTGCTTATATTACAAATAATCGCCCTTAGGGGCACTGTGTAAGAAAGCACAAAGTTTTGCATCTATATAAGAAGAGAAAAATACTACATAATGGGATCTGAGATGAAGATAACATGTCCTAATGAAGAAAGGCTTGCAGACTACCTTGAGGGGCGTCTTTCCGAGGAAGACAGATCTCAGGTGGAGAAACACCTTTCAGAGTGTGATATATGTTTGGAAGGGCTTGTGCTCACAAACAGCCTGGTGCGGGGAAGGGAACGGCTCGATCTGGACCCTGTGCCGGATGAGGTTACCGAAGCTGCAGTGCGCCTGGTAACGAGCCTGCCTGCCACGACACCTCGTTCCTTGATGGAAAAACTCAAAGGATCTATCAAGAACATCAGCTCTGCGATATCTGATGATTTGCGGCCATCACCGTGGCAAAGATGGCAGCCATCACCGGTCCGGGCTTCCAAGACCGTGGCAT
>JAYEFH010000148.1:0-3241 GCA_034658555.1 Thermodesulfobacteriota bacterium
TAAATCTATTTGAATCCACAAATAATTTAACGTATCCTATTGGAAATGATCAAGGCCGAAAAAGAGGAACCCTTTACCAAATTTTTGATAATACATTTATGTTTTCAGACCCAACGCCTTAATTTTTCTGTGCAGGTGCCTCCTTTCAATACCAATAGCCTGGGCGGTTTTTTTGATATTACCATGGTGCTCGGCAAGTTTTTTTTCAAGATATTCCCGTTCAAAGAAGGCCTTTGCCTCCCTGAAGTCCCGGCAACTCAGCCAAGCAGGCTCGGAAATCGATAAGCTGGTCTGTGCTTCGGCGGCGGCCCCGATGCCCTGATGAAAAGATGGGGGCAGATCATCTATTGTAATCTCCGGCCCTTTGGTCAGAATTACAAGCCTTTCTATCATATTGCGTAACTCCCTCACGTTTCCCGGCCAGTCGTATGCCATAAATTCCTCAATTACTTCCCGTGTTGCCTTTTTTTTGGGACCATGGGCGGTGTTTCCGGTAAATTCGCTCAAAAAACCCTCTGTAAGAAGAAAGATGTCGTCCTTACGCTCCCGAAGAGGTAAGACTTCTATAGGTATCACATTTAGCCTGTAGTAAAGGTCTTCCCTGAAATTCCCTTCCTTTATCTCTTTTTCAAGGTCCTTGTTTGTGGCTGCCATGATGCGTACATCTATCGTTATGGTCTTGTTCCCACCGACCCGCTCGAACCTCTGCTCCTGGAGTATTCGCAGGATCTTTGCCTGGGTCTTAAGGCTCATATCCGTGATTTCGTCAAGGAACAGGGTCCCTTCGTTTGCAAGGTCAAATTTCCCTCTTTTCATCGTAGTTGCACCGGTGAAGGCCCCTTTCTCATGTCCGAACAGTTCGCTCTCAATAAGTTCTTCAGGTATTGCAGCGCAATTGACTTCTATGAGTGGTTTCCGGTTCCGCTTGCTCATTCGATGAATAGTCTGGGCCACCAGTTCTTTGCCCGTTCCGTTTTCTCCCTGGATAAGTACCCACGCATCAGTAGGAGCAACAATAGCGAGCTGTTCCTTGAGCCTTCTCATGGCAGGGCTTTTACCAATGAGTTCCCGCCTTTCCCCGGCTTTTTGCCTTAAAAAGACGTTTTCTTCCCGAAGGTCGTGATATTTGAAGGCATTCTGGATCGCCAAAAGCAAATGTTCATAGGAAAGAGGCTTTTCTATAAAGTCATAGGCCCCCAGTCTGGTGGCCTTTACAGCCGTCTCAATAGTTCCGTGGCCAGACATGATTACTGCGGGGATAAACGGCCAGTCGGCCTTTATCCGTCTCAATACTTCCAGGCCGTCCATGCCGGGCATCCAGATATCCAGCAGGACAAGATCCGGAAGGTTCTCTCCCACAATCTTAAGGGATGTCTCTCCGTCCGGTGAGGTCTGAACGTCAAATCCCTCGTCTTCAAGGATATCCGTCACAGATTGAAGGATTGACTCTTCGTCATCTACTACAAGTATCTTTTTCTTTACCATGGCAAAAATTGTTCTACTTGAGCTGTCAGTTAATAACGCAATTCAGTTAATAGGAAAAATCAATACAAATCTAGCCCCGCTGGGAATATTATCTTCCACCAATATGCGTCCGTTATGGTCCGCTACAATAGAGTTTACAATAGCAAGTCCAAGGCCTGTGCCCCCCTTTCTTTTAGAAAAATAGGGTTCAAAGAGCCTTGGAAGGTCCTCAGGGGAAATGCCTGGTCCTGTATCGGACACACTGAGACATATTTCATTCACGTCAGTGTTATATGTTATCTGAATATTTATTTCACCACCATCAGGCAGGGAGGCTACCGCGTTGTCCAAAAGATTGATAAGGGCCCTCTTTATCTGGTCAGGGTCCAACAAGGCATCCGGCAGCCCTTCCTGCACGTCCAGTTTAAATTTAATATTTGGGTGTCCATCCCTGTAAAGTGAAAGTACGTCATCTGTCAAACCGACCAGCCTCGTGGGTAAAAGTCTGGGGGCTGGCATCCTGGCAAAGTTAGAAAACTCATCTACAAGGTGTTTCAGTTCTTTTGCCTGGCTTATGATTGTATTTGTGCATTTGTCAAAAACAAGCCTGGCTTCGTCATCCAGCTTATCAAGATATTTTTTGCGCAGCCTTTGCGCTGAGAGCTGTATAGGGGTCAGGGGATTTTTGACTTCGTGTGCGATGCGTCTGGCTACCTCGCGCCAGGCAGCAAGACGCTGAATTTTCTCAAGCTCTGTCAGGTCATCAAAGACTATGACTACTCCGAGAGATCTCTCATCCTGGTCTCTTAATATGGTAAAGCTTGCCAGGAGAGAAAGGGTCTTTTCTTTTATTTCCATGCGAATCGGACGCTGAAGCGTGCCTTTTGGAGAAAGGCTGAGTTCCTGCCTGATTTCCTCAAATTCCTTGGCCTGATCCTTTGTCAGGAGTTGAAGATACGGCTTCCCGATTACCTGATCCGAGGACATATCCAGAATGCTCGAAGCTGATTTATTCATAAGAGTGACGAAACCCTGTCTGTCTGTGGATATTACTCCTGCTGTTATGTTCTGTAGGATAATCTCAATATAGCGACGGCGTTGTTCCAGTTCGCCATAGCTCTTTCGCAACTGTCTTGAGGTCTCTTCAGTCCTGCGTCTGGCCTCCTTAATGTCCTGGGTCATGATATTAAATGCCCGCACCAGAGAACTGAGTTCATCTTTACCTTTAGCTTCAAGGCTGAAATTCAGGTCTCCCAGTGCTATACGGTGGGTGGCTTCAGCAAGCATCTGAACAGGCTCTGTAATGCTCTTGGCAAGCCGGAATCCAAACCATATGGAAACAAAAATGATCAGGAGAGTAATCAGGCAAAGGGTAATTAACAGAGAACCCTTAATTGGGTTCTGAAACAGTCGTAACTGGCGATAGTCCTCATAGCCCGAGCGAATATTATCGAGCAGGTAACTTATATCCTGGGGCATCAAGTGGCCCAAAGCCAATACTGCCTGAATACTGTCATCTGCATTTCTTAAGGGACATAAGACCCGGATAAATTCACCGCACTCCAGAGAGACACTGTACACCAGAGAGTCCTTACCTTCAAAAATCTTGTTGAGCACAGAACCAGGAATACTTGGTGGCATATCCACGAGCGGTAGCCATATCTTAGCAAAAAGCTCTTTATGGGATGAATCTATTACCTCTATGGAATTAAAGTGGATTGTGCTGCCGGGATCTTGAGCACCGGGTACTAGTAGTGTTGGATTCACTAACTGTTCT
>JAYEFH010000149.1:0-3227 GCA_034658555.1 Thermodesulfobacteriota bacterium
TTGCACCCTGAGGCTCCGAGAAGCGCAGTCGGGTCCAGTGCCTTGTTCTGGCGCAAGGCGACAGAACAAGGTGCTGGACGAAGTCAGCGCCGCGATTCCCGGCGGCGTAGCCGCCGGGAACAAGCGGATCGAGCGGATGTCCACGAGGACAAGCAAGCTTGCCCTCGTGGACACCGCTCATCCGCGGGGCATTATCAGGCGGCGAAGCCGCCGGATGGCAATGGGGGGCGTGGCCCCGGCCGTGATCAGGCGCGAAGCGCCTGATCACGCAGCCATAAGTGGCGGGCGGCAAACCCGATATGGCCTTTGCCGGAGCCTCAACAGATGGCATAGGCACGCCCTTACTTAACCGCACCGAAACAGCCCGTCCACCTTAATGGCATTGTTGGGCTGTTCGCTGGATTTCGATTACGATCACGGCAACAGCCACCAAGACGAGAACGCTCCCTATGATAGCAAGAAGCCATCTCATGCGCGGCCCACCTTCATCCAGTGCGGATCTAATGGAACCTACGCCGACGAGTGTTAGGGCGATCGCCAAAAGGGCGCTTACTGGATCCATATCTTTTCCTCTTGAAAGGCCTTCGCTGTGAACAAAAAGAGACCATGCGGAGTAAGCGATGGCTGAAAGGTAGACAACATCGAGGCCAATAGTGTGACTGACAAGCCAGGTGCGGAACCTCGGAAACCAGAGGATCCGCGTGAAGTCTGGAACACGGACGTGCTTAGGGATATTCGGATAGACTTCAGCTGCGGCGCGTGGCGTTATGTGGGTAAAGAGCGGAAGGTCGCAACAACCGTGGTCGGCCCACCTGCTCTCGATTTGCCAACGGATACGACCGGTTCCGCGTCCTCGTATTTCCGCCGCAACGACGACAATAGCCTTGCCCTCAGTTTCGCGCCCATGAACGCCTTCTTCCGGGCCACCGACATAGGTTTCATCCACTTCAACAGCCCCTGTAAGGCGGTCTCGCCCCGGACGAACCATCACACGTCGCAATTTATGGAGCCACGTCCACGCAGTTTGGTAACTCACTAAGCCAAGCACACGCTGCAAACCCAGCGCACTGACACCTTGCTTCTGACTCGACACAAACCAAATAGCGAGAAACCAATCCCGGAGAGGCTTGCGCAGACGTTCGAACATCGTGCCCGCAGTGACGGAAATCTCACCTTGACACGTCCTACAATGCAAATATCCTCGTGCGGTAATCCATGGCTGGCTTCTTGAACCGCAGCGAGGGCATTGGAACCCACTGGGCCAGCGGACTCGGCGCAGGTAATCTCGACAACGATCCTCCGTCGCAAACCATGCGTCGAATTCCTGAAACGTCTGTGGATAGTCAATGCCTGCAAGCGGACGCACATACTTCTCCATATTCCAATACTATATGTAGTAGGCACTTTGCGTCAACTGGATACCCACTTCAGCATATTTAAAAAGTTACGATATATACAATAGTTAAGATACGTGAGGGGGGGAGTGAATGGTTACCGACATAGTTCTATGGTGCACAATTTATCATAAGAAACCTTTTACTTGTATTTTTAAATAGTTAGGTCCATAAAGGATCATTTTCTATGATCTCTGTATTTATAAAATAGTACCGGAATAATGCCGAGAAACAGCCTGGCCAGAACTATGACAAAATAACTCTTTTGTCATAGTTTACTAAAGTTGTTTATCCCGCCGACTACCTGGATCAGGCCCAAAAGCCTCCGAATTAAATTTTTCTAATCCCTTTTGACAATTCAGTTTTTTCTCTGTATGATGGTTTTATGACTTTATATATTGTAACGTTATACTCCAAAAGATAAAAAATGCCGCTTCCCGCACGGACATTAATAGACCTGCCGGTCTCTACAGAGACCATTAAATACCTGTCAGAAAAAGAGCTGAACCGCCTGACAGGTTCCTTCCAGGCCTGGTTCGACCAGGCCCGGGGAAAGACCAGGCGCATAATGGGCCGGTACTGGCTTGTTTTCCTCATGGCCCGGTATACAGGCGCAAGAATTTCCGAGGTCTTAATGATAGACGACACTGTAGATATAGACTTTCGGGGATCAAGGATTCAACTCTGGACCCTAAAGCGGAAAAAGCCGTTTAAGAGGACCGTTGCAGTACCTCCAATCGTCACAACAGAGGTGGCTACCTATTTGGCCGAGTGGCCTAACATGAGGGGTATGGCTTTCGGTTTGGCCCGGCAAAATTTCTTTACCAAGCTGAAAACAATAGGATCTCAAACAGGCATTTCAAAAGACAAGCTCCACCCCCATGTCCTGAGACATTCAAGGGCCATGGAGATGGTATCTGCCAATGTGCCCCTAAACGTCATCCAGCAGGTCTTGGGACACTCAAGCATACTCAATACTGCAGTATATCTTCAGATCTCAGGAAGAGACGCGGAACAAATCATGCGGGACAGGGGACTGATTTAAAAAACAGGGCTCAATGAAAAACACTATCTATCTTGAGAGCATAGACCCTAAACGTAACCGGCACCGCTGGTACAGAATTGATGCCGAGTTGACACTTTTTGGAGGAGTTGTCCGCCGTGAATGGGGAAGGGTCGGGCAAAAGGGAAGAAGGGTTGAGCGCACACTTGAAAGCTATCAAGAAGCCGTCTTGCAAATTAAGCGCATCATGGATGTAAGAAAAAAACACGGATATAAGGTTTTACGGAGTTCTGTATCTTTTTAAAACCTTCAAGCTTTTTGGCCGATTGGTCGATGAAAGAATATAGATGCTAGAATACTTTTTAACCGTTGGCCGGTGGCTTCGTTCACCACCGGCCAACGCCTCCCTAATTCTGATCCCGTCTGACTCGAAGCTTCGACAAATCTGTCCAAGCTTTTTTGAATATAAAATATTATTATTTTATAATAATAAATAATATTTACAATTACCCAGCCGGGGACGTGCGCCCTCCTCAGTATTTGATTCCCTTGGAATCAAAATATTCTTTTAAAATCTTTTCGACAAAAACCGACTTATTGCCCATACTGTTTTCGTCAATTGCCCGAACAATTTCCTCTGGCAAGTAAAACGGATGCTGGATTTTTTTGATCTTATTTTTTGGCCTGCCTTTGCCTCTTTTCGCTGTTTCCTCAACAGTCCCCCTGCCTTTGCCAATAACTTTTTCAAGATCATCCATTTTTATTTTTTTTGGAGTTTTCTTTTTTGTTTTCATCTAATCAACCTAAACTTTTGATAACTTTATAAAGTG
>JAYEFH010000150.1:0-3193 GCA_034658555.1 Thermodesulfobacteriota bacterium
AGGATCCGATTCCTTAAGGTCATCAAGAAACTCCCGTACAGTACATCGCCCTGAACCTGTTTCATAAAACTCTATAGAAAATTCCATAATTAGTCAACATCAATATTGATGTATTTTTAATTGAAAGGACAGGATTGTCTGTACTTTTTAAAGAAATATAAAGATCAAAGCCGCTCAATTACGCAAGCTCATAACTGATATGTACGGCTTGGGTTTGATTTTTGTAAAAACACAATTTCACGTAAACGCAGGCTACACGTAGCTTAGCGCGACTGAACGAAATTCAGCGTGTGTCTACAATTTTGGCTATTTTTCGGAGGGATTTTCTATCTCGATAACCTGTTTTGGCGGGGTGATCTTTAACAATTTAAATATGTTGCGGGTTTTTGAGGGCAGTTCGTTACGCATGAGCACACGATTATTTAAATTAAAAAATTCTGTAACCTGGAGCTCGTCCAAAGCACGCCGGATTTGATGCCAGGGCTTACCGCAACGCAGCTCCGCAATGCGTTCGATCATCAGTGCCAGTACACAAATCTTTACATGCGCTTCGATACGTCGCGAGGCCCAATGATACATCGGCATCATTTTGATTTGCGTACGCTTGAGTGACCGGAAGCAACGCTCGATGATCATCAGTCCCTTGTAACCGCGAGCCGCATCTTCAAGACTGATGGTGTCGTCATTGGTTTCCAGAACCCATTTGCCATCGTATTTTGCTGCGTCCCTTATCGCTGCCCTGTCGAGGCGGATCTTTCTGGCTTTGGTGACACGCAGATAACGCTTGAAGCGACGAGAAGCTAGCAGCTCGATGGCCCATTGGGCTGTTGCCGACGGGTTCTTATGGACGCTGAGTTCGGCTTCCAATAATGCAACGATTTCTTCACGATGTTTTTTCTGACGTCTGGCCTCTTTTGGATTATAGCAGAGAATGTAGCGGGTACGCCGCTCACCGTCTCCGACAATCACTTCCTTGGCCTGTAAGTTGTCTGTAAAAACGCTGTAGCGTCCCCGTTTGCTGAGCACCTCGCGCTTGATCTCGGCGACGTTGGCCATGCGGCAGGCCAGTATATATTTGCCACAGGCTCGGGCCAACTCGATGCGGTTGTCTTCAGAGTTCATGCCGGCGTCTGCGACAAAAAGGGCCCGGCCCAGGTTCCAGCCCCTCAGGTCCGCACGGACTTTTTCCACCGTGGCGACATCGGCCGTGTTGCCGGGAAGCACCCAGCTTCGTACGGGTATGCCCTCACGCGTTACGGCCAAAGCAACAACCACCTGGGGAGTCCAGGTTCCCTCTTTGCTGTGACCGAACTTCCGAAGGGTGGCATGGGGATAGCGGCTAGGGTCGTCCTCCTGGTCAACGTGAAAAGACGCCGTTGTGGTATCATAGAAGATCAAATCCACATCCAGGTTGAACAGGTTGGCCGTTTCAAGAAAGACCGCTTTTTCAACTTTGGCAGCATGTTCGTAAAACAGATCCATGGCCTCGTACATATGTTTCAGTTTCAGGCCATCGCAGGAAGGAAGGTATACCTTGGACAGCCAACGGTCCCAGACGCCCAGTTTGGATTCGGGTTCGCACAGTCTGTTGGCGGTCATCGCCAGAAGGGCTCGTTCATATGGAACGCGTAATCCCTTGGCGTTGACAATATCGGAGAGGGTCTTTTTCAGTCCAAGCCGGTCCCACAGCGCTTCGATAATCAGTGGACAGCCCAAGGCACGTGTTTTTCCAATTTTAAAATCATCCGGCAGACCGGCAGGTAAGGGTTCTTCCGGCTGCACCGCTTCCAGAGGATCAGTGACGATAAGGCCGCAAACACGGGCTATGGATCGACAAAGGCGGACGAGTTCGTCACGATCCAACTGGTCTGCCCTGCCAAAGTTGTGGATAATTTTGGCAACCGGTTTGCGCGTAACCGGGTGGCGTTCATTATGCGCAAGCTGATAGTACTCGACAACTGAACCGTCCTTGTTGGTGCGTTTTGTGGATCTTAGATACATGCTTACTTACATATCGTGTATATAAATCTATGTCAAGAGTTTAATTGATATTCGTGTGCCTACAGGTTTTGAGGTCAAAAATTTGCGATTTTACCGCAACATATTGAAATTACATGAAGTGGATTGGAAAATCGGGCTCGATTCAAGGCTTTTGAGCTTACAAAAATCAAACCCAAGTATATCAAATATCCGATAAACTTTGTCCGTTCTGCCATGGCACCGGACACAATGGTCGCTGCCGTGGCAGCAAAAACGACTTGAAACATCCAGAAAGCAACGACCCAGGGATCTTTGCCAGGAGAAAAATCACTCAAGAAAAAGCAGGAAGTTCCAAACCAGCCTGTCCGGCTCACACCGAACATCAGGCCAAAACCGATTGCCCAATAAAAAATAGAGCCCATGGAAAAATCGAGCAGGTTCTTCATCAAAATATTCACCGCATTTTTTGCACGCGTAAAACCGCACTCCACCAGGGCAAAGCCGGGCTGCATAAAGAAAACCAGAGCCGCAGCCACTAAAGTCCATACATAATCCGAATGGGACTGCACCAGATCTATGGCTGTCTTGTTTGATTCCAGGGTTAGAGATTCGTCTCCCGCCCAAACCCTTGTGATGCTTATTATTATAAATAATATTGACAGAAATATTTTTATCATGTTTGTTCCTCCTCCTCATTCAATATTTAAACGGCATCTTTTCCCGATTCACCGGTTCTGATCCTAATGGCTTGTTCCACGGTTAATACAAATATTTTGCCGTCTCCTATCTTGCCTGTGTTAGCCTTTTCGGTAATAGTTGACACAACTTTGTCTGACAGGGACGCATCAACAACAATGTCAATTTTTATCTTGGGTATAAAATCGACCTGATATTCAGCTCCCCTATAGATCTCCTTATGACCTTTCTGACGTCCAAACCCCTTGACTTCAGTTATGGTCATTCCGGTTACTCCAATTTCGTTTAAGGCATCTTTTATCTCGTCCAGCTTAAACGGTTTTACAATCGCTTCTATCTTTTTCATTAAAGCACGCTCCTTTCCCTTTTAAATGTTCTATCTGTTCCATGGATTAGATTTTTATCAGATAGTATAGCAAGAGGAATGCCAGATTGAGGCTTACTGCAAAGAATGGTATATCTATTTGATATTGTTTGATATAAAGCGGATGGTGCCGGAGAAGGGCTGCAAGTAAAT
>JAYEFH010000151.1:0-3190 GCA_034658555.1 Thermodesulfobacteriota bacterium
CGCTAATTGATCATTATGTCAAGATCAAGGGTGGAACCGATAGCTGATTATGCCGAAAAAACCCTGTCTGTTGCCGTAATCGTTTACACTTACCCGGCATCGGCAAACTTTATGAGAATTTTAGTCTATGACAAAATTCCATAAATTCTGTAATATGTTTTTTTTAGTCTCTCGCCTCAGTATCATCTGCCTGTTGTCTTTTTCCCGGACTAAGGCTATTCTGGTCCGTAATTTCTGAGAAAAAGGAGTTCAATGCTAATGCCTGATGAGGCATCCAATAAAATTCTTCCCAAGGCCTATGATTTCCGCGACGTAGAACCGCACTGGTATAAAGAGTGGACGGAGAAAGGTCTTTTCACAGCCGCGTTTGACCATGAGCGTCCATATTTCTCCATGGTGATACCGCCTCCCAATGTCACGGGTGTACTGCATATCGGCCACGCCCTTAACAATACCCTTCAGGATATCCTTGTTCGATACAAAAGGATGGATGGATATAACACCCTTTGGGTCCCGGGAACTGATCATGCCGGTATTGCCACACAGATTGTGGTGGAACGTCGTCTGGATGCAGAAGGTCGGTCCCGCCATGACTTTGGACGAGAAAAGTTCATAAAGAAGGTCTGGGAATGGAAGGCCTCGAGCGGCGGCAGAATCATAGAGCAACTGAAGGGCCTTGGCTGTTCCTGTGACTGGTCAAGGGAAAGATTTACAATGGACAAGGGCCTTTCAAAGGCAGTAAGAGAGGTCTTTGTACGCCTGTATGAAGAGGGCCTTATATACAGGGGAAATTATATAATCAACTGGTGCCCGAGGTGCCATACTGCTCTTGCCGACATTGAGGTAGAGCATAAAGAGACAGAAGGACGTCTGTGGTACATGCACTATCCTCTTGCTGAAAACGCAGAGAAAATCACCAAATCACCAAATCACCAAATCACCAAATTCATAACCGTTGCCACCACAAGACCGGAGACCATGTTTGGAGATACGGCAGTGGCCGTACATCCGGAAGACCCCCGTTACAAAGATTTCGTCGGCAAGGATCTTATACTCCCGCTGTTAAACAGGCGCATACCGGTGGTTGCAGATGCGGCGGTAGAGCCTGAGTTTGGTACAGGTGCGGTAAAGGTTACCCCTGCCCACGACCTGAACGATTTTGAGATAGCAAAAAGACAGGGGCTCCAATCCATTAATATCTTTGATGAAAACGCAATACTCACTGAAGCTGCCGGCCAATATGCCGGTCTCGACCGCTATGAGGCCAGGAAGCAGATCATTGCTGACCTGAAGAAACAAGGCCTGATGGAAAAAGAAGAGGCTTACGATTTGGCAGTGGGCATATGTTATCGCTGTAAGACAGTGGTGGAACCCAGACTTTCAAAACAGTGGTTTGTAAAGGTAGCGCCTTTGGCGGAACCTGCCCTTAAGGCAGTGAAGGATAAGCAGACCATCCTGGTCCCTGCGTCATGGGAAAGGACATATGATGAGTGGATGACCAATATCCGGGACTGGTGCATATCCCGTCAGATCTGGTGGGGACACCGTATCCCGGCCTGGACCTGCGCAGCCTGCGGCGAAGTCATTGTAGTAAGGAAGGAGCCTAACGCATGTCCCAAGTGCGGAAACACGGACCTTGAGCAGGAGAGCGATGTACTTGATACCTGGTTCAGCTCGGCTATCTGGCCCTTCTCTACTCTCGGATGGCCTGACAAGACCCCTGAACTTGAGGCCTTTTATCCCACGTCAGTGCTTATAACCAGCTTTGACATCCTGTTCTTCTGGGTGGCCAGGATGATGATGATGGGTCTTCACTTTATGGGGGATGTCCCGTTTAAGCATGTATATCTACATGCCCTTATCAGGGACATCGAGGGGAAAAAGATGAGCAAGTCAAAGGGGAATGTAATTGATCCTTTGACCATTATGGAAAAATACGGGACCGATGCGGTACGCTTCACTCTGGCGGCCTTTGCAGCCCAGGGCAGAGACATAAAGCTGGCGGAAGAGAGGATCGAGGGTTACCGTCACTTTGTCAACAAAATCTGGAACGCGGCCCGGTTTGTACTTCTTAATCTGAAAACCAGTGAAAATGCCGTGGCTGAGCCTCCTGAGCCTGACTCTTTTTCCGACCCATCAGAAAGGTGGATACTCTCACGCCTCAACCAGGTAACCGGCGCTGTTCGGAAGGCCCTGGATGAATTTGACTTTGACGTTGCTGCAAAAGAACTATATCAGTTTTTCTGGCATGAGTACTGCGACTGGTATCTTGAACTTGCAAAGCCCGCACTTACCGGAGCTGAGCCTAATCGACAGGACGCGGCCAGATGGGTAACACTTACCGTGCTTGATCACAGCCTCAGGCTTTTTCATCCATTTATGCCCTTTGTGACAGAGGAACTCTGGCACCATCTGCCGGGGCAAAGAGATCACATCATGGTCGCCCCTTTTCCAAAATATGTTGATGCATTGAACGATGCCCGGGCGGAAGACATAATCAAACATGTTATGGAGGTGGTAAGTTCTATTCGAAACGCAATATCTGAGCTTGGAATACACCCCGGGGCCAAAATAATTATCATCGCCCTGCCACACTCTGAAAAGGCCTACGATTTTCTGGATTCTCAGGAAAAGGCCATAAATACCCTTGCCGGGGTAGAAACATTGAACCTCATGAAAGAAGGAGAATCACGTCCTGAGGGTGCAGCCACGGTCATACTTGAAGACCTTGAAATTTTCATACCTCTTGAGGGATTTGTGGATATTGAGGGAGAACTTCGAAAGCTCACCAAAGAGGAAAAAAAACTCGGCAAGGAACTTGCCAAGACAGAGGCCAAGCTCAAGAATGAAAATTTCCTTTCCAGGGCGCCTCAAGAGGTCGTGCAAAAGGAACGCGACAAGGTCAATAAGTTCCAGACCAAATTGAGAAAAATTGTTTCTCACAAGGAGACCCTTGAAGGTATACTTAGTGTCTGAACGAAAAGGCCGTTCATACACAATTTTGAATTTTGAATTTAAAAAACAGGAGCTAGATAATGGCTTCACGCATTTATCCGCCTCACCGTTTTTTATACAGTCAGCAGGTATCCGCAGCGCTGGCAGAGGACCTTGAACACGGTGACATAACCACCGACGCCATAGTGCCCCCTGATGCCTTTGGCTCAGCCGTTATTGTTGCAAAGGAAACCAC
>JAYEFH010000152.1:0-3183 GCA_034658555.1 Thermodesulfobacteriota bacterium
ATTACAAGAGGATGGTGCGGGTATCGGGTGTCAGGAAAAGCAGGTTTCAGGGATCATGGAATACTGCAAAAGGCAAAAGTTAAAGGGTGGGGAGTGAAAAGCCGCCGTCAAAACTCCAGTTGAACTGAGCCGCCTTTGCAATTAAGTTTCTAGGTAAGCATTCACATGGCACCGCATCTGCTTTGTTGTCGGGCACTTGAAGTACAGGGAGTACGTCTGCGTATCCGTACGCCTTGCATCTGCAGCACCGGGTCAACCCCTTGTGCAACAATGTGCTCATCGATCAACTGTTTTACCTTATTTCCCACCCCTGCAATATTAAGCTGTGAATCCCGATAACGGTTGGCCGCGGTCTTATTGATGAATCCAAGGACTTTCATGTCATAGATGTAGGGGAGGGCTTCCGGACGGGGAAGTATAATGTCCATGCTCTCTGCAAATTCTGCAAACCTGATGATAAATTCAGCCCTTAACTCAATGTCCTTTAACGCATCCACACACGCGTCAATATCCAAAATGTCATCGATTCCTTTGGAGGAAAAAAGCGCTAAAACTCTTCTGTGCCTGTCGTCCAGTTTGGGCAGCTCATCTTTGATATTGATCAACGCCCCTTTGATATCTTCCTGTGAATAGATTGCCAACGCTTCTGTGAGGCGATCACCCACGCCGAAATAGTCCACAACCAGTCCGCGGGTCTTTCCGGTGTAACGCCTGTTTACCCTGGCAATGGCCTGCAGGAGTTCGTGCCCCTGCATAAAACGGTCAAGATACATGATCTGTTCCACCGGTGCGTCAAATCCAACCAGCAGCATGCTTTTCACAATAATGATGGCAAGCTTATCCTGGGTTAAGGGCTGCTTAAATCTTCCATCCTTTCCCACAAGGATCTCGTGCCTTGCCTTGTCTGTATGTGCCTTATAGGAAGGTGGATCATTATGATCCCCTGAAATAATTGCCGCGAACTCAAGCTTCTTCAAGATGTCTCTGTTTTTTGCAGCAATGATCAGGAACCGCGTCTCTTCATCCAGGTTTTCCTGCTCATCTTCCGGGAGAATTAAAAGATTCGGATCAAGCAATTCAATGCGTCTCAAAAGTTTGCTTCTGGCTTTCCCGAATGCTTCATAATACCTGATGGCGGCCCTCCTGCTCACTGCTACAACCTGGGCCTTAAATCCGTTCGGCGAGATATTTGCGGTATAGTGAAGCAGCATGTCCTCTGCCTTTGCGGCAATGAGGTCCTTTGCTTCCAGTATATTGACAACTGTTCCATACCTGCGCCTTATCGCTTCTCTTTCTTCTTCTGTGCGCGATCTGAACATTTCATCAAAAAACTGGTCCAGGGTCCTTCCGCCCTCAACCCTGGCTTCTGCCTGGCGTCCCTCGTAGAGGATCTTAACAGTGGAGCCATCTTTTTGTGACTGCTCAATCGTGTACTGGTCAATATAGTCGCCAAAGATTTCATGCGTCCTTCTTGCACGCCCCGCAACGATAATAGGCGTTCCGGTAAAGCCGATCATGGCGCAGTTTGGCAGGGCCCGCATGATATTGGCATGCAGCATGCTGGTATGGGACCGGTGTGCTTCATCCACAAGAACCAGTATTTCCGGAGAAAGATTCCACACAGGGAATATGATCGGCTTTGCAGGGAGCTTGTAACCTGTTTTCTTTTTGCTGGACGGGGCAGCCGCTTTTCGCATCGGATATTCCGGGACCTCATAATCCCCTATAGCAGGCTCTTGATCCTGGTATTTCTGAACCATGGAAAAGACAATATTGGAAGTGTCTTCCTGCATCAGCCTGGCAAGCTCGTTCTTAGTATCCGCTCGACAAACGGTTTCTCCGGTCAGAGCAGCAGTTCCTTTCAACTGCCCTTCAAGGTTTATCCTGTCGGTAATCATCACTACCTTGAATTTTTTGAGGTCCGGGAGATTACGCATCTTGCGTACCAGAAAGACCATAGTGAGGCTTTTGCCTGACCCTTGCGTATGCCAGATAATGCCGCCACGCTGATCAGCATCACCGTGCTCTTTTTTTGTCTTACCCGTTCTGAGGCGGTTAATAGCCTTATGTACGGCCCTGAACTGCTGGTACCTGCACATAAGCTTCACCTGGCGGCCCTCGACCTGATCAAATAAGATACAATTTCTTATAATATCAAGGAGATGCTTCTTTTGCAGCATACCGGCGATAAGGATCTCCTGGCTGTTCAAATTCTCTTTACCCAGATACTTCGCCACTTCACTCATGGGAACAGGGCTTGTGTCCTTCCATTCCATGTAATGTTCATACCCAGCGCCCACAGTAGCTGCCCGTGCCTCCTGCCGAAAGGTGCTCACAAGAAACTGATTATAGTAAAAGAGCCGTTCACACCCTTCATCCTCTTCAACCTCCGGCCGCTGGTTTGAATATCTCAGGAGCTGGTTTATCCCTTCCTCCATTGGATGGGATATCTTGGGGCTTTTACATTCCACAACCACGAGAGGAATCCCGTTAACTAAGAGCACAATATCAGGTGCAATAAAGGTCTTCCCGCCCGGCACATCCACCCTGAACTGATTAATCGCAAGGAAGTCATTCCTTTCCGGATGATCGAAATCAATGACGGCAACGTTCTTTTCTCTCCCATCATGCTTATCAGGGTCACCTGCCACCTCAATACCCTGCACGATGAGATCAAATACCTCCTTATTGGCTTCAAGCAATTTCGGCGCAGTGATTCGCTCCAGTCTGCTGACCACTTCATTCACCCGGTCATCATCAAGCCACGGCTTTCCTCCATCATCAAGATTGATCTCTTTAATCGCTTTGCGTAATCTTCCGGTCAGCAACACGTCACGAAAGCTCTCCCGCTCCGTGAGATACGGCACATCAATATCCCCCTCGACATGGTCCCAGCCCATCCCCTTTAACTGCTCAATAAAGGGGATTTCCACATAGGTTTTTTCATCAGGTGGTTGTGCCATGTCGTCCATGTGATCAGGATGAAAGGTTTGGGCCTTTTTTACATTTTCCATTCATAATGTAAAGGAAAGGCCACTAACTTTACATGAAAAGTGTTTGATGTAAAGTTGCGCCCATTTTCTATAATGTTCAATCCAAGAACAAGGCAAAATAACGACCAAAAATATATAGCTGGCTTCGTCCTATTTTCTCCCATTTCTTCAGTATTTGCAGATTTTCGAA
>JAYEFH010000153.1:0-3182 GCA_034658555.1 Thermodesulfobacteriota bacterium
AGCCTTACGTTTAAACTCTATGGATGAATTCAGAACAACCATGGATATAATACTCGAATAGGCAGCTTTGTTCGTAGTTTGTAGTTCGTGATTGGTTAATTCTTCAATTTTCAATTCAAAAGCCTCAGAACAAATCCGCTCAAACCCAAGCGATGCCGCGACGTGTCAGGTTGCGATAGATTATAGGACAATATATCGCAACCGGACACCCGTGGGATTGCGAATGACCCTGTAGCCCTGACTGGCTTCTTATTCAGGTTTTCGTGTCTTCGTATTTTCGTGTTCATTTTTTTATCTTTAAACCTTTTTGGTTCCGGTTTATCCGGGTTAGGTTTATACTGTGTAATCTGTGAAATCCGTGTCGAAAATTTTCCAAGTCCGCCCGAAGGGTGCCAAGTTCAATTTAATAGAAACCAAAGTCTTATAAGGATATGTCAAATATAAATCACCAAATCACCAAATCACCAAATCACCAAATCCACATGATCGGCATTTGCGGCACCGGGATGGCTGCCCTTGCCGGTTTGCTCAAGGAAAAGGGATATAAGGTAAAAGGATCCGACAGTCAGGCCTATCCACCAATAAGTGATGTGCTCAGGGGCCTGGGTATTCCTGTAACCCTGGGATACCATCCGGATAATCTGGTTTCTAATTATCCAAATCACCAAATCACCAAATCACCAAATCACCCACTTCCAGACCTTGTAATAATAGGAAATGTGATCCGTGCCGATAATCCTGAGGCCGGGTATGTGGTCTCCAGGGGCATTCCCCATCTTTCTTTTCCAGAGGCCTTATCTCTTCTGTTTCTGGAGGACATGAAGCCTTTAGTGGTGGCCGGTACCCACGGTAAGACCACTACCTCTTCTTTGCTGGTCTCTGCCCTTGATGCCCTGGGTGAAGACCCTGGTTTTATGGTGGGTGGAATACTCAATGCCTTTAAATCAGGTTTCCGGGTGGGACGTCCTCCATGGTTTGTGCTTGAAGGGGATGAATATGATACGGCTTTTTTCGACAAGAGGCCGAAGTTTTTACATTATCGTCCCCATGGTGTCATTCTTACCAGCATAGAGTTTGACCACGCAGATATATATGCTGACCTGGATGCAATAAAGCATGCTTTTTCCAAACTGGTTGCCTTGATTCCGTCGGAAGGGGTCCTTGTGGCCTGTGCGGACTGGCCGGCGGTTGTGGAGGTTTGTGCTCAGGCCAGGTGCAAGGTGGTGACATACGGTGAAAGTCAAGGATGCCAGTGGCGACTGGCTGATCTTTCTGTTGATTCCACCGGTACAAGATTCGTTGCTGTGCATCATGGAGAGATCTGTGGCGAGGCACGGATAAGACTTCCCGGCAGACACAATGCCTTGAATGCTTTGAGTACTCTCGCGCTGTGCAGTCATTTTGGAATGAAAGAGGATACAGTGCTTAAGGGACTGAGCTCTTGTGTCGGAGTAAAGAGGAGGCAGGAAATCAGGGGGGAGGTGGCCGGAGTTACTGTAATCGATGATTTTGCCCATCATCCAAGGGCGGTCAAGGAGACCCTTGCTGCGCTGAGGTCCGTGTATTCCGGTCGTCGCCTCATAGCTGTGTTTGAGTCAAGGACCAATACCAGCAGAAGGAGTGTCTTCCAGGAAATTTATGTTCATTCTTTCAGTCCTGCTGATCGAGTGCTGGTGCGAGAGGTTCCTGATCCGGAAAAGGCCCCGCCCGGAGACAGATTTTCATCCGAAAAGCTGGTGGCTGATCTCAAGGACAGGGGCATTGATGCGGCGTACTTCCCGGACGCCGGCGCAATTCTTAAGGACCTTATGGCAAACCGTTCTGGTGGTGATGTAGTGGTGATACTCTCAAATGGTGATTTTGAAGGCCTGCATGAAAGGCTGTTATCCTCCCTGTCCAATAATCACCAAATCACCAAATCACTAAATCACCAAATCACTAAATTCCAAGAGTTGTGCAGGAGTTCAAAGGGACCTGCCAGGAGGGGTCGTCTGTATACTGCGCATGGGGTGGTGGAGACGCCCGCATTTATGCCGGTTGGGACCCAGGCTACTGTAAAGGCATTGACACCTGAAGACATCAAGGAAATTGGGGCCCAGATAATTTTGAGTAATGCCTATCATCTGTATCTGCGTCCTGGTTATGAGATCATAAGGGAACTCGGCGGCCTGCACCGGTTCATGGGGTGGGACCGTCCAATTCTGACAGATAGCGGCGGTTTTCAGGTCTACAGTCTTGCAGCACTCGGAAAGGTAGAGGAAGAAGGTCTTACATTTCGTTCCCATATAGACGGGTCTCTTCACAAACTCACGCCGGAGCTTGTTATAAAGATCCAGGAGGCCCTGGGGTCGGACATAATGATGTGCCTCGACTCCTGCATCCCTTACCCGGCCAGTGAAGAAGATGTAAAAAATGCTACTGAACTGACCACGCGATGGGCCAAGAGGTCCTTGGAGGCGAGGACAAGGCGGGATCTTTTACTATTCTCCATTGTACAGGGGGGAATGGACCCTGCGTGGAGACAACGAAGTGCATTAGATCTCCTTGAATTTGGTTTTGATGGATATGCCATCGGTGGGCTCAGCGTCGGTGAGCCAAAAGAACTTATGTTTGAGATGATCGATATTACAAGGCCCTTAATCCCGGACAGGTATCCTGTTTATGTAATGGGGGTTGGTAACCCGGAAGACCTAGTTGAGGGAGTGGCAAGAGGGGTTGATATGTTCGACTGCGTGATGCCTACCAGGAATGCCAGGAACGGGATGCTCTTTACTTCCTTCGGACACATTGTTATAAAGAATTCTCATTTTGCCAGGGATTCGAGGCCAATAGATCCTGCTTGCACGTGTTATACCTGCAGGAATTACTCCCGTGCCTATTTGAGGCACCTTTTTATCGCAAAGGAGTTATTAGCCCATCGGCTTAATACTATTCACAACTTGCATTATTTTTTGCATCTCATGAAAGAGATGCGGGAGGCCATAGAGAAGGACAGGTTTGAGGCCTTCAAACAAGAGTTTTATGCAAAAAGGGAGATTACCAAATGATGATACCATCAATAGCTTATGCCATGGCCCCTCCGTCCGGAAGTGAAGGGGGAAACCCATTGACGGCCTTTCTGCCCCTGATCATTATTTTCGCTATTTTTTATTTTCTTTTGATCAGACCGCAGCAGAAGAGGG
>JAYEFH010000154.1:0-3160 GCA_034658555.1 Thermodesulfobacteriota bacterium
TAATCAGGGACTTTACCTGCTCAGACAGACCGCCATAGGCCTCTTTTCGCGCCTTTTCTATCTCCTGTATCTGGTAGTCAACTTTTACCAGAGATTCCCTGACAGGTAAAACCAGGTTTTCTACTGCCTTTTGCCGCTGCTTCAGGTCGCCCTGGGCCTCAATCTGGAATTTTTCAAGTGTGGTCTTTGCGAGTTCAAGAAATGATTGGTTATTGCTCTTAAGGGCCTCGGAGGAAAGGGCCTTAAATGCATCAGCCAGGCTTGTCCTGGCACTGTTTAACAGATCCAGCTTTTCTTGGATCGATTTTCTTTCATCTGCAATGCGGGTTTCTAATTCCGACAATTGCGTCTTAAGTTGGGTATTTTCTCCCTGAAGTCGGGAAATTCCGGATTCCTTGGCATTCAACAAATCCTTTAGTTCAGGAATGCGGGAACTCCTTTCCTCGGCAGCTGAACGTCTCTCAGACTCGGCCCGAATTTGATCTCGAAGGTCCCTTGTCTCATCATTCGTTTTTTTAAGGGCGACTCCAAGGTCCTGGATTTGTATGTCTCTTGAAAGGAGTTTTTCATTTAGGGCAATACGTTCAGATTCGTCTTTTAATCCTAATTGTATCCGGACCTGCTTGATTTCGGCACGAAGGAAAAACCAAAAAACTCCGGCCCCTGAAACAATGCCCGCAATGAATATTAAAACCGGAATAATATTTTCCATAGTCTACCTCCAGGCCGGTTATACCGGTTATAAAGGAACGCGTCTCTAACTTTAGGCACTTTAGTTTACTTTAATTAAATCAGTCAAACCCATCATTCCAATACCCCATTATTCCAATACTCCATTTGCGGAGCGAAGTTCCTGCATATTTTGGCAGTATATTTTTTTCCCAATGCCTTTTGATTATTGGATAACCTTGTTGACTCATGCCCTGATTTGACATGCTCAATTCCCTTGACACTCCTGGTAAATCTTGTTATCAACTTCAACGCCTTGAGGATAGATTTTTGTATAATTTTAAAGAACTTTGAGAAGGCGCGTAGCTCAGGGGGAGAGCGCTACCTTGACGCGGTAGAAGTCGGCGGTTCGATCCCGCCCGCGCCTACCATTGTCTGTTTTCTATCCTTTTCCGGAGATTTTTTTAAAAGGCATCTTTTCTTGCCCATTTCAAATGGCAAAGATGCCTTTTCCTGTTTTGAACAGAGAGACTAATGACAGAGACTGCAACAGATGTCATCACTGTAACCTTTGATGGTGAGAACACAGAACAGGTTACAGGCGGAATTTCTGTTTCTGAGTTCCTGGCCGGCGTGCTCAGTAAGAACAGATTAAAAAAGACAATTCTTGTTCGGATTGACGGGGAATTAAAAGATACTTCCACGCCCCTTACACATGATTGCAGAATAGAGGCTGTATTGCCCGGTGACGATGACACCCTTGAGGTGTTGAGGCATACTGCGGCCCATATTATGGCCCAGGCCGTTAAGGAACTTTTTCAGGACGTACAGGTAGCTATAGGTCCGGCAATAGAAAACGGATTTTACTATGATTTTGATTACCAGAGGCCCTTTACCCCGGAAGACCTGGGAAAAATAGAAGCCGGGATGAAGGAGATCGTAAAGAGGTCTCAAGATATAACAAGAGAAGATATATCCCTGGATGATGCGAGGAAACGATTTAAGAAACTTGGAGAAAAATACAAGCTTGAGATCCTGGACGAACTTGATGATCAGGGTGAAGAAAAGGTCTCAATATACAGCCAGGGAGAATTCGTAGATCTGTGCAGAGGACCTCATCTCCCTCACACAGGTCACTTGAAAGTCTTTAAGCTCACCGGCCTTGCAGGGGCATACTGGAAGGGGGATGAAACCCGGCCGATGCTCCAGCGCATATACGGCACGGCATTTTTTGATAAAAAATCTCTAAAAGAACACCTGAATCGTCTGGAAGAGGCCAAGAAAAGGGATCACCGGCGTCTTGGCAAGGACCTGGACCTTTTTTCCATACATGAAGAGATCGGCCCCGGGCTTATCCTATGGCACCCCAAGGGGGGCATTATCCGCAAGATCATTGAGGACTTCTGGCGCGATGAGCACTTCCTGAGGGATTACGACATGCTCTTCACTCCCCATATTGCCCGCAGGGACCTATGGAAAACCAGCGGCCACTTGGATTTTTACAGTGAGAACATGTATCTCCCCATGGAGATTGACAAGGTCAGCTATCAGTTAAGACCAATGAACTGCCCTTTTCACATAACGATCTACAACTCACGGATACGCAGTTACAGGGAACTTCCCCTGCGCTGGTGCGAGTTGGGTACTGTTTATCGCTATGAGAGGACAGGCACCCTGCACGGGCTTATGAGGGTTAGGGGATTTACCCAGGACGATGGCCATGTCTTTTGCCGGTCGGACCAGCTCACTAAAGAAATTCACGAAATCCTGGACTTGACCCTGTATATCCTGAGGGTATTTGGGTTTGAGCGATACGAGATATATCTCTCCACCCGTCCTGACAAGTATGTAGGCTCGGATGAAAATTGGGAGTGTGCAACCGACGCACTCAGGCAGGCACTTGAGACGCAGGGGTTGACCTATGAAATAGATCCCGGCGAAGGGGTATTTTATGGCCCCAAGATTGATATCAAGATCAAGGATTGCCTGGATCGTTCATGGCAGTGTTCCACCATCCAGGTTGACTTTAACCTCCCCGAAAAATTTGATGTGCATTATATAGGGGAAGACAGCCGGCCCCATACGCCGATTATGGTACACAGGGCGCTGCTTGGTTCCCTGGAGCGATTCTTCGGTGTGCTGATTGAACACTATGCAGGGGCTTTTCCTCTCTGGTTGGCCCCTGTTCAGGCCGTTATTCTGACCGTAACCGACAGACAGGATCAGTGGGCGAAATCAGTTACCAAAAAGCTGAAGGCCGCAGGTGTCAGGGCAAAAGCCGACCTCAGAAATGAAAAACTGGGCAAAAAAATCCGTGAGGCCCAGCTTGACAAGGTCCCTTATATGCTGATAGTCGGCGATCAAGAAATAATTGATATGACCGTAAGCCCTCGTACCAGAAAGGGGCAGAAACTGACAGCCATGTTTGTTGATGACTTTATTGCCATTGTGGAAAAAGAATGCAGGGAAGTCTTTAATTGTTGATAAGTTC
>JAYEFH010000155.1:0-3149 GCA_034658555.1 Thermodesulfobacteriota bacterium
AGTGAAAGCTTTTCTCAAGGTCATGAGAGCCCTTTCCGATCCTAATCGGGTAAAGATTATAAAAATGTTGCAGCATAAGGTAATGTGCGTTTGTGAGCTGCGGGCTGCGCTACAGATAGCCCAACCGAGTGTGTCCAAGCACTTAAAGATACTGGAAGATGCCGGCTTGGTCATTTTTCACAAAGACGGTATGTGGGTCAATTATCAACTTGCAGATGGAAGTGCAAGCCCTTACGCAGCCAGCCTCTTAGGCAATCTTAGGCATTGGCTGGAAGATGATTCGGAATTTGCTGAAATCGTAGAAAAACTTTTCTCGATTCGACGCGAAGACTTATGCGGGAGATAATTTTTTTTGTCCTAATTAGATAGCTAAATAGGCATCTCACTATAGATTGTATCTTGAATTCTGTTTTATGAATAACAAGGCTTGTCAATGAAAGAACGAACCAAGTTACTACTCATCGTGCTCACCTTCCTGGCGTGTTACTGTGTACCCTGGAATAATGCGACAATCCGGCAATCCGGCCTTGAGGCATTTATGATGCTTCAAGAATATGCCCGCGAGCACGTTCTCACATGCCTGATCCCTGCCTTTTTCATCGCTGGAGCCATAGCGGTGTTTGTATCCCAGGCTGCGGTTCTAAAGTACTTTGGGGCCACAACGAAAAAGATTCTCTCCTATTCTGTTGCCTCTGTTTCCGGGACAATCCTTGCGGTTTGCTCCTGTACTGTCCTGCCCCTGTTTGCAGGGATCTATACCCGAGGCGCCGGTATTGGTCCGGCAACAGCTTTTCTTTATTCCGGACCGGCCATCAATGTCCTGGCCATCGTGCTGACAGCAAGGATTCTGGGATGGCAGCTTGGGTTGGCCAGAGCCATCTGCGCAATTCTTTTTGCAGTGATCACCGGGCTGCTTATGGCTATCATATTCCGGAAGGATGATGCCTCCCGCATCTCAGGCGAGATGTATCTTCCGGATGAGGAAAAGAAGGGACGTAGTCTCTTGCAGGATGCTCTCTATATGCTGACCATGGTTCTGATCCTGATCTTTGCCTCCTTTGCCAGACCGGCGGTAGGTTCAACAGGACTCTGGCCGGTCATTTTTGCTGCCAAGTGGTACCTCACGATTGCCCTGCTCATCGTGCTGGCCGTTATGCTCAAGTCATGGTTCACCAAAGATGAACAGGTCGCCTGGGTGCAATCTACCTGGGGTTTTATGAAGCAGATCTTTCCGCTTCTGGCTGCAGGGGTGCTGGTTGCCGGTTTCATGCTGGGACGGCCGGGCTATCCCGCCCTGATTCCGGATCACTATATCCAGAGCCTGGTAGGAGGCAATTCTATGGGAGCCAATTTCTTTGCCTCGGTCGCCGGTGCCCTTATGTATTTTGCCACCCTCACAGAGATACCCATTTTGCAGGGGCTGATTGGTGCCGGTATGGGTAAGGGTCCGGCCCTTTCCCTGCTTCTGGCGGGTCCGGCCCTTTCCCTGCCCAATATGCTGGTTATCGGAGGGGTCATGGGAGTCAAAAAGACCGCGACGTTTTGTGTCATTATCATAACCCTGTCCACCATAGCCGGGATGAGCTATGGCTGGATAGCCGGTTAAAGGAGAAAAAAATGGAAATCAAGGTATTAGGACCAGGCTGTCCAAGGTGTCAGAAGACTGAACAGGCGGTCAAGGATGCGGTTGCCGAGGCCGGTGTGGATGCCACAGTTGAAAAGGTGACCGATGTGATGAAGATTGCCAAGTCCGGTGTCTTTGGGACCCCGGCCGTGGTGGTGGATGGTGAGATCAAGTCCGTTGGCAAAATCCCACCCGTTGAGGAGGTCAAGGAGTGGCTGCAAAAGTAGAAACCACGAGGCAGTTGATGAAATTGTCCATCTGTAAGAAAAAATCTGTTTTAGCCGTGTTTTCTTTGTGCTGGGAATCAAGGAGGTTTTGAATGAGAAGATGGATGATGGCGCTAAAGGTGCTGGAAAATGGTTCCGAAAAGGTGCCGGGGGAGTGATCGCCGCTCTGGGCATCTATTTTATCGTCAATCCATTTCTTTCGGCCTAAAAAAATTTGTCGTATAGGAGAATTGTGATAGACTCAAGGTGCGGCTTTATGGACTTTCAGTCCATAATGAGTAGTTTTTTTGTAAGCGTTCACATGGCACCGCATCTGCTTTGTTGTCGGGCTACTTGAAGTACAGGGAGTACGTCTGCGTACCCGTACGCCTCGCATCTGCAGCACCCTGTAAACGTTTACAGTTCGGTGGATTGCGGTAAAACGTGCGTTGTAATCCCGTGAACGGATGAAATTATGGCTAAAACAATGTGCCCAGGACAGGATACCGCGTTTTGGAAGCCTGTCGATGTTTTTGAAATACCTTGCGTTAAATGTGGTTGCATGGTGGAATTTTTCAAAGACGACGCCAGGCGACGCTGCCCAAGCTGTGGTCACAACATGCAGAATCCCAGGCTCAACCAGGGATGTGCGAGCTGTGGTGCGAGCATGCTGGAGAGTGCCTTGGATTGGATCCAATAATTGGTTAAAGAAAAATACTAAAACATTGTCAGGAGGTACGTCATGAAAAAAAGATGGTTCATTGTATTGGGAAGCTTACTCGCCATGATATGTTTCACAGGTATGGCAAACGGAGCTGGAGAGGCCTGTATTACCTGTCACAGAGACATTTCTCCCGGACAGGTAGCTGACTGGGAATCCAGCAAGCACAGTAAAGAGGACGTGACTTGTTCGGTCTGTCATGGTGACAAACACACAGGGGCTAAGGATGCCAAGCTGGCTCAGATGCCTGATGAGCATGTCTGCGCCCAGTGCCATGAAGAGAGGTTCAATCAGTTCGCAAAGGGTAAGCACAACTTTGGCTGGACATCCCTGAACGCCATGCCGATTACCCATGTCGAGCCTGATGAGTTGATGGAAGGGGGCAGAGGTTGCGGTGGCTGCCACAACATGGGCATCAAGTCCGAGGCACAAAAAAAGGAACAACGCGAAAAAGGCTATCGTTACCAGAACAACTCATGTGACGAATGCCATACCAGGCACAGCTTCTCCAAAAAGGAAGCCCTTGATCCAAGGGCCTGCCGGCAGTGCCATATGGGATACGATCATCCTCAGTGGGAGATGTGGAGCAGTGCAAAGC
>JAYEFH010000156.1:0-3132 GCA_034658555.1 Thermodesulfobacteriota bacterium
ACGCCGCTTCTTCCTTCCCGGAGGGAGGTCTGCACTTCATCTCTATTCAGGCCCAAACACGAAATAATACCAATGCCTGTAATGGCTACTCGTCTATTTTTATGTTTCACTTAAGGTCTTTTGAGTTTGATGGTTTGATAGGAATTTATTTTTCCAAAGGAGCCGCTCATGTGTATAACTTAACAGTTGCCGGACATGCTCACAAGTGATAGCAGTAACAGAGGCATCTGCGCTGTCCCATATTTTTATGCTTCCAGGCCAAGCCGACGACGCCTCTGACAATACTGGAAGCCAAAAATTCAGTGAATTGTGCGATTAGATCGTTTTGTTGCAAATTATTCGCAATAACTCATGGTATAATCTATGGAATTGAAATGGAAGTCAGGTGGCGAGACCAATAAGGTATCTGAGAAACAGTATCCTCTGGGATTTCTAGATCTTTAAAAAACCAACAAAGGAGTAAAAAAATGACCACCAATAAAAAAACGATTCTCTGCTTTGCATGTCTGGCTGTTCTCCTTTTCCTGGGGTGCTCCCGGGAACCTGCTGGAGTTGCTGAATTAAAACACTATCCTGTTGACAGCCTGGATAATCTCATAAATAAATCGGGAGTTGAGATAGATAGGGACGTGTCAAGCGATCAGAATGGTTCATTACGGATAACTACAAGCAAGCCGACCACAGTAAGACTTTATGAAACCGGAGACATTGATATTGAAAATGCACGCCTGATCTATCAAGCCAAACTTCGCACCAAGGATGTCGAGGGTCAGGTTTATCTCGAGATGTGGTGTCACTTCAGGGAGAAAGGTGAATTTTTCTCTCGTGCCCTTCAATCTCCTTTATCAGGTAGTAATGAATGGACATCACAAGAAACACAATTTTTTCTTAAAAAAGGTGAAAATCCAGACAACGTAAAACTAAACCTCGTTATCAATGGAAAAGGAACGGTCTGGATTGATGATATTCGCTTGGTTAAAGGTTCTTTGAAATAGCTGATCTTTTAAGTAGCTTCGCGGTAACGTATCAATTCCAGAAAGGAGGGGTAACTTGTGCAGCCCAAAATCATAGTTATTTTAGTGCTTGCTGCTTTATTATTGATTGTTTTGATCCAGAATACCCAGCTTGTAACCTTTCGAATACTCTTTTGGAAAATTCACATGTCCCAGATTATCTTTACGCCCCTGATGGTAGCTCTTGGCTTTGTGATTGGTTTTATTTGTGGCAAGGTGAATAAATTCCGGCATAAAAACAAAGGAACATGAACCCCAACGGCGCTGAGTCGTCAAATAAAAATAACTATACATCTTGCTTGTCCTTTTGCTTCTTTTCTGCGTTGCGTCAAGGCTTACATAACTCGTTATGCGCGCCTTAACGCGCCTTGGAAACAAACAAAATTACGGCACAATCTGTACAACTTATTTTTACTTGCCTCCTAATTCCCCAAAATCACAGGGGGCTTTGCCTCCATATATATACTTGCATTTATGCCGCCAAATCCTGAGTTGCAGGATAATATGGATGGATGATCCAGGGCGAGGGGTTTTTGCCCAGTTATATGGCCAATGCCGGATTCTGGTGTTGTCAACCCAACGCTTGGAGGAATCAGGCCTCTCTTCAAGCTTTCAACAGATAAGACCGCCTCAATTACGCCTGCAGCTCCAAGGCAGTGACCTATTGCTCCCTTAACAGAATGAAAAGGCGGATTGTTTTTGCCCCACAAGGTGGTAAATGCACATATCTCCATGGCATCGTTATGCCGGGTGCCGGTACCGTGAGCGTTAATGGCGCCTACTTGCCGGCGGCAATTATCTGTAGCCTTTTTTATGGAAGCTATCAGCCCGCTTGCCTCCCTGTCCGGCGCTGTGATGTGAACAGCATCACAGGCCGCCCCCCATCCGGTTATTCTGGCAAGGATAGGCCAATTGCGTTTATGGGCCTCTTCTGTGGCACATAGAAGCATGATTCCCGCCCCTTCGCCCAGGGAAAGCCCATCACGTCCATGATCGAAAGGACGGCAAGGTTGAGAGGAATGCGCCATCAGGCTTGCGAAACCGGCCAGCACAAACCTGCTCAATATATCTATACCAATTACAGCGACCGTTTTTGCATCACCACTGATAATCCTGTGTACCCCTTGAATTACAGCCATTGTCCCGGATGCACAGGCAGCGCTGATTGTGCTTACAGGGCCTTTAAGGCCAAGTTCTCTCGCTATATAACTTGCTGTATCACAAGGTTGGCCTGGTCTAGGACCGGCTGACCCGGAAAGGAGTTCGTCCGGAGCCCCTTTTGTGATGGCCAGAATGAGGGTGGTGTCATCCGGAATCAAGGGGCTGTCAACAAAAAGCAATTTTATCAAAGCTTGAAGGCGTTTTGCTGTTCCCAGCTCCCCTTCAAGCCTCTTTATAAACCCTACCGGCCATTTGCCAAAGAAACCGTCTGATTTAAGACAGGCAATGGCAGAGCGTCCTTCCATCAGTCCGCTCCACGTCTCGTCTAAATTACCAAGAGAAGTTATCGCTTTGGTGGCCACAACAGCTGCAGATTTCATTCCAGCTTGCCATCTTTCCACTTCTGCCGAAAATCCTCAATCCAGGCAGTCGGCATAAGTAAAACAAGTCCCTTTATATCTGTCAGGAGCTGAACTGTATACCCGGCAGCCATCAGACGTCCATCCTGGCCTGTAATATGATATTCAAAGTTCAGCCTCATGGCATCACACCAGTGTAACGTGGTCTTAATATTCATTATCTCATCAAAGCGTAACGAAGCCTTATAGTCGATGTGCATTTTCACAATAGGAGCTGCCAGCCCTTCATCCTTGAACTTCATGTAATGCAGGCCATACCTGTCTCCAAATGCCACTCGGCCGTCTTCCAGATAACTCACATACCGGCCGTGCCATACCATCCCCAATGAATCTATTTCTTCAAACCTGACCCTGCGAGAAATAGTGACTGTAAGAGGCCGTGGGGCATCAGGCTCTTGAGGAAAGTAGCAACGTTGAGATCTCATGTCTGCATCCATTAAGGGGTTCAGGGTTCACAGGTTCAAAGGTTTACTAAAAAAAATGAACATCGAACATCGAACGTCCAACATCGAATGTTAAATGGGGGAAAAGGACTTTAT
>JAYEFH010000157.1:0-3125 GCA_034658555.1 Thermodesulfobacteriota bacterium
GCGGAGCAACAGAATTTGGTTGACGAATTATACAAACAGATTGGTCAGCTCAGTGTGGAGCGTGATTGGCTAAAAAAAACGTTGCTCTATCCCCTTGAGAAGAAGAGGGTTTGGATTGGATCGGAGCTGCAGACAGGATGATTTTTCATGTTTTTGACAAAATCTCGATATCTGTCCGAATAGATAACCTTTTTTGCTAGACTTGATTACGCTGAAAAAAGTCCCTTTTTAGCCACCGACTTGAAATAGCTATATAAATTTCGTATGCGTAATTTATATATTACGAATATGTTTATGTTGTAGCTTTGAATCGACTCCGATTTTTTGCAGGGTAATCAGACTTGAAAAAACAGGATTATAGCAAGTGATACAGATAGGAACAATGCATTGGCTATATTACGTTTTTTTACCTATCTGGTATCTGAACGAAAAGGCCGTTCAGACACAATTTTAAATTCTAAATTTTGAATCTTGAATTTAAAAAAGGATGTAACCTTATAACCGTTCATTCCCACCATTGCGAGGGGAATGAACGATCACAGCAAGTATTTCTAATCGGCCGGCGTTAGAACCCGACACCTAATTGGAAAGTCGCAATGCTTTGGTCTTCTCTGTCACTTTCTTGGCCAACATAGGTGTAGTCCAGGCTGATCTTAGCATTGTGCCCCTTAACAAAGTAGTTTAATCCGCCACTTATAAAATCCGTATCGTCCTTGTCAGCTACGTAAACTGCCTCATATCTCATATAGGGCTGAAGACGGCCCGGCCCGACTCTGCCGGGCAGGAGATATCCAGCCTGGATATACCAGTTTTCCGCATCGTCGCCTGCTGCCAACTCGGAGAAATTATGTGTCTGAGTGCAGTTCTGAATGTCAATATAGGCTGCTTCTGCAGTTATGGCACCCTCTCCCAGCGGATAGTCGAAGAAGACATCCGTTGTCCATACGCGGTTGTCCTCGTCCTCGTGGCCATTCAAGGTCAGATCATTCTGGGCATCGTAGCCAAAGCCAAGGCTCAGGACCTTTTTCTTTCCGAGATACGTCCCTTTGTTGAACCAGCCTGTTTCAGGTTCCAGGAGATTGACGGCCACACGACCTACGAAGCGGAGGTTGTCATCAGGATTGTCGTAAACAATCTTGTTATTGTCTGTTTTTTTACCCTCAACCCCTTCAGAAACCATAAACCGGTATTGCAGGAGTCCGTCCAAAGGATTGCCCCATATGGTCACACCGTCATCTCGACCTACCTTCTGGGCATAAAAGATATTCCCGCGAACACCACCCTGCAGAAAAGGGAGGTCTGTGGTCAACATGCACTTTGTCGAGGTTGTGCCGTAGTTGCGGGTCAAGGGAACATACATTCGTCCCATCTGAATCTTGAGGGCCTCATTCAGCTTAAAGGTAATCCAGAGGTCCCGGAAGGCAATGCCGCTCCCAAGCCCCAAGGAGGGCCTGTCCAATCCGTCCTGTCCAATCCGGTCAGCGGCAATATGAGTAAAGAAGCTGAAATAGGGAGTGATGTCGCCTTTCAGATACAGGTAAAATCTCCGCGCCATAAAATCGTTAAGGTCTCCGCCATCATCTTTCCCGTCCTTCACAAACTGATACCAGACCTGGGTCCAGCACCCGATTTCCCCTCTGGCTTGCTTGTTTTTGATTCCTTTCGCTGCCTCCTGTACCTCCTGCCGGCGTTGTTTTTTCAGCACAACCGCCTCTTTCTGTACTTTTTCCGCCTCCTCTTCGGTAAGGATACCCTTACGAATCAGAATATCGATTAACGGATCTTGTCTATCGTATTCCTTGGCCTGCGAAACGCCATGGTTTCCATTACCAACCTGGTCATCAGTTTCAAACTTAAATCCTCCCCAGACAGAACTCCCCGCCCATAAAACACAAATACTGAAAACAAACAAAATTTTTACAAATCGATTCATCTCCTTACTCCTTTCCCCTTAAATTGTAGGGGCGGGTTTCAAACCCGCCCCTACAGATATATCACAACGCATGGAACCATCCCCAAATTTCCAATTTCTAATTTCAACGTTCCATGAACGCTTACCCTTTGCAAAATTGATGAATCTTTATATCAAGATAACCAATAAATCAAATAGAAATTATCAATATAAAACAGCGGAGCTATCGGATTTGTCCATAACAGGAATTAACTGAGTATTTGTCCCGGATTATGTTATTGTCAAGTTTGCCGAAAGATCGACGAGAAAGGCACACAGGTATGTCAGGAGTGGCGACCCCCCTACTTGCCAAAGGGAAAAAATATGAATGGTTACTCTGGGCCGGAAGGGCATCGGTTTTTGAGTCTATCCAGTAGATCAAAGGTCTTCAGGAAATGGCAGGCTGCGGGAGGGACGAGGTGCTCCCATGGCTCATCCTGAGAGATAAGTTCCCTGATATAAGTTGAAGACAACCCTTTTTCTTCAATAGGTCTTCGCCATAAAACTTCAGTCTTGAGGCCCTGAGATTGAAGCATTCTGAGTTTTTTCTCGCCCCACTTATCATAAATCGTCAAGAAAAACAGGGCATTAAAGGGGACATAGTACTTGTAGAGGTCTGGGAAATTGATTGGGAAAGGGACTACTGAGAATTCTGTTATTCCAAGTCCTTGTCCCAGCAATGTGGTTTTAACTATTTGATATCTTTCATAATATGTAAAAGGATTTGCATCAGATGAGCTCCTGGCCAAGTCCGCAGCGTCTTTACGGCTCAGGGTTGGGTCCGGATTGGTTATTCCGACAATAAGGTGCCTGCATTTTGACTTTCCGGCCATCAGGTACTTCATGTGATCATTATGCAGGATCTGAAAGCGTCCGTGAACAACACCTGTTTCAACCATGATCATTATGCATTTTTGGGAAATGTATTAACATGATTCCTCTAAAAGTGATCAGCATTCCGCAATATGTATCCATCATTTCAAACTGAAAGGTTTTCTGAGTCCGGGCCAATAGGGCTGATCTTCCGGTGTATCCATAAGGCCTCTTAGTTTGGTCCTGTCCAGGAAATTGAGTACCATGGGCATGAAATCAGCCCCTGTAACAAACCCCAGCGCTCCGCCAGCACAATTAATTTCATCAAAGCGTTCGACACCATCCCTGCGGACTCCGGTGC
>JAYEFH010000158.1:0-3124 GCA_034658555.1 Thermodesulfobacteriota bacterium
GGAAAATTTGCTTAAACTTCGGAGCGTAATACATAATGCGTATTCCTTTGAATATTTCCGATCGTGACACCTACATGGCTATTACCTGATGATAAGTACTCGTTTGCCCTCAAAAAAAACTATTAGGGCTTCTATCCTGCTACAATTGATCGTATATTAATTTTTTTACCATACCATCTCCCTGCACAGATTTCAATCTTCCCCTTGTCTTGGCCCCCAGCTCGGCGCTCAGGTCGGTTCCCACCGTTGCCCTATCCTCCGGCTGGTCCATGTTTATTCTTATCTCTTTTTTATGAGAGGTGCAGCAAGGTTGAACGAGAAAGATTTTTTTCCGAATGGCCTTGGAAATTTCGGATTCCTGGCAGGTTGTATGAGCATGGAGAAGATAAGCCCCTGGGCACGACATGGTGCAGTTTTACCTTATTCTTCGAGACGCTGGTAGTCCATACAAAGCAGTGCAGATTTGGAAATACTGCCCAGTTTTACTTTGTAACCACCTGATTTTTCGCTATGTGCTGCCAGAAAACATGATGTGTAACTTATTGAAATTATTGACCCGCACTGTTTTGTAGAGACTACCCAATTTCAAGTTTCAAGCCGTGAACGGCTACGAATACCTTTAACGTGACAGGCGCCGCTTCTAAATCGAGAGCTACATAACCTCTGCCACCGACACAGTGCGATCCCCAAGCATATTCACATAGCTTCCCAGTTCGTTGTCATACCATCCGTAGATAACCGCCTGGGTGATTGCTATTGTCAACATGTCCTGCCCGATTTTCTGTAGAGTCTCTTGTCCTGTAATTTGACTTACCTTTTGTAGATCTATGCTTACTTCCGCTGTGCGGGTATGGGTTTCATTGGCCTCAATAATAGCCCCGGCTTTTGGAAGTCCGATAATATCACCAGAGACATTCTGTTCTTCAGTATAGTGAAGATATCCACGGGAATCACGAGCTGCAGCATCCCTGTAAATTGAGTTTATTAATTCCTTCCGAATCGATTCGCCGGAAGGTTCTTCCTGCAGGTTCACCACCAGAATAATCAATGACCCTGTTGTAGTTGGAATTCTCACGGATTGAGCAATAAACCCGATCTGTTTCATCTCCGGCATCACAAGTGCGAGGGTATTTGCCGCCCCTGTCGTGGTCAATATGATGTTGTTCAGGACGCTCCGATTCTTTCGCAGGTCTATTGCCCCTGATTTTGGAAGCCGGTCCAGGACTTGTTGAGAACCTGTCACTGCGTGGACAGTAGCCATTGAAGCGGTCAGTATCTTTTTAGAGCCAAAAGAGTCCAGAAGGGGTTTCATCATGTGCGCCAGGCAGGTAGTTGTACATGAAGCATTGGAAACAATCCTGTGCATTTGCGGGTCATAGTCATTTTCATTAATGCCCATAACGGTCGTAACAGCGTCATCAGGCATGGGTTTGGTCTTGTCTTTTATTTTAAAAGGGGCTGAGACGATCACCTTTTTTGCCCCGCTCTCAAGGTGGCCTCTCGCAGAACCCTTTGGTTCATCAGGAGAAACGGTAGGATCAGTGAATTGCCCTGTAGTATCTACCACGAGTCTGGCACCATGTTCCCGCCAGCCAATATCTTTCGGATTTCTGGAATGTCGCAACATCTTGATCTTTATGCCGTCTAAGGTCATGGATCCCGCTTTTTCGTCTACATCCCGGATCACTTTCTTTCCCTTGTATCCATAAAGGTAACCCCCAAGGGATCCGTATGTGGAATCTCTTTCCAGGTAGTGTGCGATATCCCTTAGCGAGGTACCAACATCTCGTCCCAGGTTGACCACTATTTCATTAAAATACTTCCGCGCAACATGGTGCCACAAAGTCAGTTTCCCAATTCTTCCAAGGCCGTTTATGCCCAGTTTTGGGCTGTTATTACCCTCATTTTTTGAGATATTTTCCATCTTAGTCCTCTTCCATCTTTTTGATTTTCATTTGACCTGAGTAGATAGATCCCTCCAAGCCGTCAATGCTGATCCAGTCTCCTGATTTCAGCTCTATCCCATTCAATGAACAGGTCCTTTGTTTCTCCATACAAACAAGGTCTGCACATCCTACGACACAGGTCTTTCCCAGCCTGTGGGCCACAATTGCAGCATGTGAGGTGGAGCCTCCACGGGCTGTGAGCAGGCCGTCAGCCTCATAGACTTCCTTGATGTCATCAGGAACAGTGTCGTTTCTGATAAGAATCAGGGATGTCCCTGGTTCCGCCTTTCGCCAGTGTTTGACCTCTTCCTGGCTGAATACGATTCTCCCGGTCATGGCACCTCCGCTTACCGCTATCCCGTGTCCAAGGAAATCGGCAGGCTGCCTCTCTGCTGAATCGAAGGAGTAGACCTTTTTTCTCTCCCTTATGACCATATTGCGGGTCTGCAGAGAATACAGGTCTTTTTTCTCAGGACTTTCAAACGTAAATTCGATCTCCTGGGGACTCCATTTTCTTTTATAAACAAGCTCCTTTGCCCATTCCCTTATACCAGAATAGACTTTTGGGAACAGGGCTTCAAGTGTTGCATCACTCTGCCTGTTTTCGATATCTGCCTGTTTTTTTGAAATAGGAAGTGTCCTCACCAGGCCTGAAACCACGTCCTCGCCTTGATTTCCAAGTGTAAAATCGCCCCATAACCCAAGCGTATCTCCAGACCACCTGGGACTGTGAGTAAAAAAGACCCCCGCACCGGACATGCGGGATAAATTGCCAAAGACCATGGACTGAACCGTTACAGCCGTTCCCCAGTCATCGGAGATGCCCATGATCTTACGATAGGTTTCAGCCTTGGGTGCGTACCAGGAATCAAAGACCTTTCTGATAGCCACAAGGAGCTGCTCAAAAGGAGACTCAAGGATCTCTATACCATTGTCTAGACTCAAGGATTTGTAAGCCAAAGCAATGTCCTTCATATGTAATCCGGAAAAATGCATTTTGTAGGGTTTGCTTAAACGCTTCTTAAAACCATCGATGATATCATCGAACGTATTTCTTTTAAGGCCAAAGGCCATACCGTAAGACTGGAGCAATCGCCGGTAGGTATCCCAACTGAACCACTCATTACCTGTCTGTTTGACCATTCCCTGAACGATATTTTCATTGATCCCAACATCAA
>JAYEFH010000159.1:0-3114 GCA_034658555.1 Thermodesulfobacteriota bacterium
TCTATGCCCCGACCCATCACATGATGCAAAACTCCAGTGGCGTCTAATCTTGCTAACCTCGGCATGCCACAACCTCTATCATAAATCAACCAGCTCGTCAAGAACGCTCGGAACGAACGTCCCCCTACCCAAAAAAGATGAACTCCCATATATTTATTAACCGATTTGGACGAGGGACGTGCTAAAATGACTATTAGGAAACACAGCTTTACGATTTGAGGTACTGGAGATGGGGATTGATGGATAAAAGGCTGCTCAGGCACAATTTTGAATTTAAAAAGGAAGTAACCTTAATATGTTAACTGATTATCGACAGAAGATCATCGACAGAACTGCGCGTGCACGACTCATTGCAACATAATGCAAGGCCAACTTGGTTGAATCCTTTTGTAACTCGGGAAGATCAACTACTATAATCGCTTCATTTTCCAACCCTTTGAAGGCAGTGATTTCTGCAAAACTCATTTTCTGTGGAGGAAATTCCCGAAGCGAAAACTCATCCAGTACAGCAAGATTACGGAGAATGGATCCGGGCAATAATGCTGCCGAAGATTGTTCAAATGGAAGAGAGGAAAGGATTGTCACACTGTTGGCAGACAATCCTCCATGATTAACAATTTTTTGTATCTCATCCTGGAGAATAGACGCGGATTCCTCAGTTGTTTTTGCTGAATGTTCACGAACATCCGGTCCTACTCCAGCACCTCTAACCCCCATATCCGCCCCCAGACTATTTTGAACCTTTTCTAAAATAATACGCGTATTTCTGCAATTGGTACGTAGAGGCACTCTGGCAGGGTTTGACTGTTCGAGCAAATTGAAGGCATCTTTATCCATTTCACCAAACAGGTTTGTTTGATTGTTGACATCGTAGAAAAAACACCAATTTCCGGAAGCCAAACCGTCTTCGATGTATTGATCAAGTATCTCCAAATCATTCCAGTTAAAAAGGTCCTGCCCTTCATCAGCGATCAGTGTAGAGAAATGTTCTATACCGGCACGGCGAGCAACCACTGATAACGCTTCAACCGTACTTACCACCAGATTGGGTATATTAAAGCGACTTTCAAGGTAATATTTTAGCCATGGGGAGTGACATACAAGCAGAACATTTTTGCCTTGTGCCGTCCAACGTCTCGCAATCTCCATGGCAAGAAATGTTTTTCCTGTACCGGCACCACCAGAGCAAAGAACTTGATCGTTCGCTGTAACTATATCTACTAAGCCCATCTGGTCTTCCGTCAGCGCTGATATCTCTTCTTCAGCTTGTGAGGCAAGTCTGTATAATGGTGTAATTGCCTCAAACTTCGGACGGATAAAATCTTTTAACACTTTTAGCGCGTTTGCATCGGCGGCATTTTTCTTAGGTTCCTTTTTTCTCCAATAGTGGATAAAGCCGATCAACCAGTGTTCAAAATTATGAATGCGTGCATCCGCCAGGGTATGAGGGTCCCACTCGGCACTAGCAGGAAGCTCACAATCCGGCAGCACTACACCATAACCGATCACGAACTGAGAAACGATCTGCTCTGAAAATTTCTGTTTGAGAATGCTTATAAAACCATGGAGAGCGGATTCCGACTGCCGGAACGGGCCTTCTCTTTTTTTAAACTCCTCTCCTTTGTGATTGGTAAAATGCCATTCCCTGTTCTCATCGCACAAGACACGACCGCCTTTGATTTCCAGTACAAAAAGACCATCAGAACCACAGAGCAGGAAATCAATCTCTCCGAACCGTTTGTATTTGTGACGGGGTAAATTAAGTGAATGGTAGGCTGTGAAATCGCTTTTAGGGAGTGCAACCCGTAACAGATCAAATACCCTCTTTTCAGCATTACTGTTTGTTCGATACGGAACAGATGGAATTATTCGCATAATATTTTCTTCTTTATGCCACGATTTTTCTTGCCGTCTTTTCCACTTTTTCTGACAAAGGAAGTGGTAATTCTGCAAAAAAATCGAAGAATTTCTCCTGGTCCACCTTTGCATATACACGTTTCAAATCACCCTCCAGGATCAACCGGGCGCCACGTTGATCGACAATCAGGCGATATTCGCCTTTTTCCAGCGAGATCGTGGTCTCAATACAATCCCAATTCATTTGACGTGTAATCTCTAACATGGCCTCGGTTCTCTTTTTTTGTAACCGCTTGTTGCTGTCTTCTTTATCCAACAACTCGCGTAGAGGAATAACCCGTATGGGTAGCTGTTTCAGGTTTAATCCCGTCTCAGCAGACCGATGACATTGTGCCGCCATGTGATAAGCAATGTTTTCCGAAAAATCCTGACTATGCCGCAGATCATTCGCCAAATTAATCCAACCTTCACGAGCGCCGAATAAAATGGCGGCAACAATATAATCTGCATCGTTTAAACTGGAATGATCAAATTCCAGCAATTCCCTGCAGTCATTGTACAGGAAAAAGAGAATGAGCGATCTGGAAAAAGGTTTTGCATGTTTTTCGAAGAGTGATGAACGTGTATCGTCCGATAGTCCCCGTATCCCTTGCAAGTCATCCTTTAACATCTGCAGTTTATGTTGTTTTTCCCCTTTATCTGAATCGCTCAATAGGCCTATCTTCCCATCTAAGACGTCAATGACGACATCGCGGGACTCAGGAATCGGGGCTGTAATAATATGCTCTACAATGGTCCAGAAAAGGCGAACCTGGATACCGACGTCTTTATCAATGTGAGTGTTATTAAGCCATTCGGGTAATTGCTGTAGTATGGGATCAAAGCCGGATGCATCCCCCTTTTCAAATATCCACTGATAGTAATGGCGTGCATATTCGCTGCGGTTTGTCAGATGGAAAAACATGGTGAGTATAGTGCCGACAGCCTGACTGCGCTTTATGGAAATTCCCGGTTGAGCAGGGGCCTTGATGGAGTTAATATCGACTATCGACCTCGGACCATTAAAAAGTTTCTTCCGGGTTCCTGTCTTGAACCAACTCACAGGGACATTTTTGTAGTTGGATTTTGCTTGTGATATAAAACTCTTTTTTTTCCTCAGAAGATGGAAAGTATATTTTCTGTATCAATGATGTTGGAAGTGGTGCAGGGACCAAAATCATGACATCGTTTTCATCCAGTCCACCAGGCAGTTCAATG
>JAYEFH010000160.1:0-3100 GCA_034658555.1 Thermodesulfobacteriota bacterium
CCAATATATTAAAGGCGCGATCAGGACCCAGGTAACGGCCAAGGTCTGTCTCCACAAGGAGGATTGCAACTTTTATTTCCTTGGGTACACCGTATTCACCTTCTATCCGGATTAGTAATTCTTTATGCATATCTAAAAAAGCACTGGCCCTTGAGAGACGTTCAGGTCTGAGAAACTTACTATAATCAAGTTTGCTCTCTTTGTGAGAAAGCTTGCGGGGCATGACCCTGGGATTAAATTGAACTTCGCGTCTGGTAAATATGCTGCGAATTGTCGCCTCGTTCTCTCCATCCTTTATTAAATGTTCTATAAGAGGTTCCCATACAGAGGCATTTACAGCATTGGAGGCAGAACACGAAACAGGGCATATAAAAGAGAAAAGGACAAAGATAATAAGGAGAGCTGGAGGAGACCTAACCCAGCCAGCCATCGGGTTGTTTACTGATTTTTCGTGTTTCAATCTGCAGAGTTTTGGGGGCTGAATTATTTTCAAGAAGTTGTCCCCATTCGCCTTGTTTTTCAATGTAGTCATCCAACGCCTTGCCCGAGAGCCTGGATTTGGGCTTGAATTTCATGTTGAAAGGATTTTTGAATACGCCGTCTTCCTTGATTCGATAGTCAAGATGCGGTCCGGTGGACAAACCACTTGACCCTACATAACCTATTATTTGCTTTTGCTCGACCCGGATTCCCTTTTTTATACCTTTGGCAAACCTGGAAAGGTGCCCGTAATAAGTCTTATAACCTCCTGGGTGTTTTAAGATAACGGTCCTGCCAAAACCTTTTTGCCAGCCCACAAAACCGACCCTGCCATCTGCCGCAGCCATTATGCGTGTACCTATAGGGGCAGCGAGATCCACGCCAAGGTGAGGGCGATAGACCTTGAGGATCGGGTGCAGACGTCTCTTGGTGAATTTGGATGTCACTCTGTAGAAAGGAAGAGGAGATCTTAAAAAAGAAGTCCCGACCTCCCTGCCGGTGGAATCGTAGTATTTTCCCCTGGTTTGACCTTCGGGCTCGTAATAGTAGGCGTCAAAGCCTTTACAATGGTTTTTATACTGTGCCGCCACTATTCTGCCATAACCCACAAAACGATCATCCTTGAAATATTCCTCAACGATTACGTCAAACCGGTCGCCGTACCTGGTTTCAGTATTAAAATCCAACCTGGATGCGAATATATCTGCAAAGGCCATGGTGAGCCTGCTGTTGGCCTCAATCTTTGAGAAGGCGGAAAACAGAGAACTGTCTATTATTCCTGATAGTTTTGTCAAACGGCATTCCAGCAAAACCGAGTCTCTGAAGGCATGGAACTCATTTTTGCTGTCCTCATCGGGCTCTAATGCATAGATTTCAAGCGGACTCTTTTCATAGGTACATCGAATGAGCCCTCCACAATCGTCCAGTGAGACACGGAAAGAATCACCAGGTCTGCATTTTCTGAAATCAACGACCTGTGAAAGTCCTTCAATGACTTGAGATTCCAGGCCACTATCCAGCTTGTTTCTTTCCAGGGCGTGGGAAAAGGTCTCGCCGGGCCTGATAGTGCCCTTGACTATGACAGCCGGTTTTGTTTTCGCTGTGTAGTCGGCAAAGATTTCAGTATCCTGGTTTCCGACCGGATCAGCCTGGTTTGGTGTGAGAGTATCCTGTGCGGGCAAGATTTCCCGGAATCTGTAATCGCTTATCTGGAAAGCGACTAACAGGATACATAAAAACACAGAAAAAAGGATAATGTTACGAAAAAAATTATTGTTCATAAATAACCGTTTATGGGTTCAAAGGTTCAAAGTTAATCAAGATTTGTGGTCGGTCTTTATCACGTATTTGGCCGAAATACAACAGTATTAATTATTTCTGAAACAGGTCTCCAAGGCCTCCGAGCACTGATCCTTCTCCCCTGGTGCTGACTCCACCAGTGTTTTGTGGTGCAGATTCATGGATTTTGCCGGCAAGTCGGGAAAAGGGTAGGGATTGCAGCCACACATGACCCGGTCCGGTAAGGTTGGCGAAAAAGAAACCTTCGCCACCGAAAATAGCTGATTTGACATTTCCTACATATTCTATGTCATAGGATACAGTACGAGTAAGGGCCACCAGGCAGCCTGTGTCAACTCTCAAGGTCTCTCCAGGGCCAAGCTGTTTTTCCACAATGGTTCCCCCTGCATGGACAAAGGAAAGGCCGTCACCCTCCAGCTTCTGCATAATGAATCCCTCTCCGCCAAAGAGGGCAGCTCCGATCTTCTTCTGAAATGCAAGGCCGATTGATACACCCTTGGCAGCGCAGAGAAAAGCATCTTTCTGGCAGACTATCTCGTTGTCGTAGTTTTTTAGGTCCAGTGGAATGATTTTTCCGGGATATGGCGCTCCAAAGGCAACTTTTGCCTTTCCACGGCCTTGTTGGGTAAAAACCGTGCAAAAAAGACTCTCACCTGTGATCAGCCGTTTCCCGGCACCTATCAGCTTGTCAAAAAAACCTCCGGTCTGCGAAGAAGTACTGCCGTCGCCGAAGACCGTCTCCATGACTATTCCATCCGTCATATACATCATTGCCCCGGCTTCAGCCACGGCGCTTTCACCTGGATCCAGCTCAATTTCCACAAACTGCATTTCCTGCCCGAAGATCTGATAGTCTATTTCATGGGCCGTCATACCATGGGTCATGCCGGGAGTGGGCGGCAGATGTCCCATGCCGGGTTGTTGAGTACCCATGTTCAGCTCCGGTATTTGGGAAATAGGTGCCCAGTCCGCCATTCCTTCCTTCCAGACCAGTGTATCCGTGCCAATACGCCCTGAAGCAAGATATGTGCTTATCTCTTCGGCCGAATACGGTCCCTGGGTCTGACCATTTACTGCTATGTGCCATGTGCTCACAGGATATGTTTCCTCCATTGGGATTGATGATTGATCATTACTATAAGCGTTTACAGGGTGCTGCAGATGCAAGGCGTACGGGTACGCAGACGTACTCCCTGTACTTCAAGTGCCCGACAACAAAGCAGCTGCGGTGCCCTGTAAACGCTTACAGAAGTTTTATCCAGGCCTTCCTGTTCCTGGGGCCATCGAATTCACAAAAGAATATCTTCTGCCATGTCCCGAG
>JAYEFH010000161.1:0-12879 GCA_034658555.1 Thermodesulfobacteriota bacterium
TGGGGGTTTGTACCCATCAAGGACGTGAAAGGTGAGGCATTTACTATTTATTGGAGTTGGAATTCGGATAAATTTTGGCCAAGGTTCGAACGTATAGGTGATGTTGTTCGCTAATGATAGTGCAGAGTTATCTGCTTGACACCAATTAAATCAGATGTTACAGAATATCCGTAACTTTGTGGGCGGGTAGCTCAGTTGGGAGAGCATCGGCCTTACAAGCCGGGGGTCACAGGTTCAAGCCCTGTTCCGCCTACCACGTTTTGATAAAAATATCAGATATGGGGTCGTAGTTCAGTTGGTTAGAACGCTGGCCTGTCACGCCAGAGGTCGCGAGTTCGAGTCTCGTCGACCCCGCCATTTAAATAAATTGAGGGATTTTTCAATCCCTCAATTCCCTAATTCCCAATCCCTCAATTATTACTTTGAATTTAGATGCCATGGGTTTTGTTTTTAAAAAAGGGATATCTTTTCTGTTGATGCCTTCCGGCATAATATTCGTGTGCCTTTTTTTTGGCTTTTTCATCTGGCCCCTGAAGCGGCGACGGAATTTGGCCCGAACATTATTTGTCGTAGCCTTTCTTGTTTATGGCTCAACCGGAAGCGCGCCTGTTGCCAATTTCTTGATTTGGGGCCTTGAGCGTTCAGCCCAATCTGACAATTCAACCATATCTGCAAGTGATAATATAACTACGGTGGTGATGCTATGCGGAGGGGTCTTTTCTGATGAGAAAAGGCCGATTGTAGACCGTCTTACGCCAAGCACAAGGCTCAGACTACTAAAAGTTCGAGAACTGTGTCGCGACAATCCGACTATTAAACAGCTTGTAATTGTCGGTGGTTGTGCCAGGCCTACCGGCTGTTCGTTTTCTGAGGCACAGATGTCTTACTCATGGCTTAAGGAACTGGGTCTACCAAACAACGTGGAAGTGTCTCTGGAGGAAAATTCCAGGGATACTGAGGAGAACATGAGGGCTGTAAGTAAAATCATGGGACAAACGCCCTTCTACCTGGTGACATCTGCCGCACACATCCAGAGGGTTCTCTTGATCGCAAAAGACATGGACCTCAAAATTCACCCCATCCCTTGTGATTTTCAGTGGTCTCAGAATCAGTGGAGTCCATGGGATCTTTGGCCTAATCCCGACAATCTTAGAAAATCTGACTTTGCATGTCACGAATATATCGGGATTACATGGTTCCGGCTTAAGCATTATTTCAATAAAGTCCTTAATATTTAACGTAACCGGCATTTTTAATTCCAACCTATTTTTTGCTTTTAAAACAGTAACATGATTTCCAATAGATAATGGCCGACCGAGCTTCAAAAGATGCCTTCTCAAAAATTTTTTAAAAATTTTGGGGAAAAGCTTTAGTTTTTGACTAAGTTTCCGATATAAACAAATAGTAAGTATAAAACAGGGGGGAATAAAATGAACAGAATTGGAAAATGGCCTAAAGGTGTTGGAAAAAAGATTTTTAAAATTATTGCTTGCTTAACCTTTCTTGTGTTCTCGGTATTTCAATCTCATTCAATTTTTGCGGCTGAAGGAGTTGCCTCCGTAACGATCAGCGTCAATGAACAAGGGGAAACCATCATCATTGCTGATAGTGAGGTATTAAACGTTGTTGCAGGGGATGGCTGGCGCAATTTTACATTGTCTTCCGGTGAAAAGATCGCTGTTTTTATTGATCCTGACACCGATGCGACATCAATTAAATGCTATACCGGTACGGTACAGGTTGTGGCCGAGAACACGACGACCACGGTTCCTGAAGGATCAACCATGACTGCCAGTGTGGATACCGAGACAGGAGCTGCAACGGTGATTGCTGTTACAGGCACGGTTGAGGTGACTTCTGAAGGACAGATAGTGCTTGTTCGGCAAGGTGAGGTAACTACAGCTTCTCCGGGAAAAGCTCCTTCGCCACCGGCGTCACCAAAACCACCTAAGCACAAGCCCAAGCCGCCAAAACCACATAGGCCACCACCCAAGCCACCTCACAGTCCTTTTTCGTGATCAATGGTCTCGGTTGCTGATAACTTAATCTAACCTAAGTTGAGAGTTTAGCTGTTAGCCATTAGCATTTAGCTTTGAAATATCAGGATATTACATTAATTAGAAATAACACCCAACGGGTGAAAATTTGTAATAGTAAAACATCTTGTAATCATTAAACTAATAGCTAATAGTTAAAGGCTGATCGCTTAATTTAGGTCTATAGGGGGAAGATATGGCTGCATTTCTTCTACAGGAAAGATATTGGAAAAGGGTTTTTTCGTCTTTGGTATTTTTTGCCTTTCTTTTGGCGCCACTACTTGCTTTGGCCACAGAACCGGCAGGTAACATTCACATTGGTCAACTCGATATTCATCCTTCGCTGAGTGTTAAGGAGGAATATAACGATAATATATACAATGAGGATAAAGGGGAAACAGGGTCTGCCATAACAACTATTTCTCCCGGGATCGCCTTTCAGCTTCCTTTACAAAAACATCTATTAAATATGGATTGCCGGGCTGAATTTATCGAACCATCACGTCATCAGAATTATGAAGCGGACAATTATTTTGCCAATATCATGCTTGATTTGGACTTTAATAAAATAAACGTTCAGATTGGTGACAATTTTGCACGTGATTCCGTTGCACCTGATTCAGAAAACGATATCAGGAATGACTACTACCAGAATCGCTTCTTCCTTGATACATCGTACAAGCTTGCCGACCGCTATAAAATAAAAGGTTTTTACAGAAATGAACTCAGGGACTTCAACAGGTTTCACAAATCCTGGCAGCCTGATCCCGAACTGGACGATTATACGGAAAATGAGTTCGGTTTTAACCTTTTTTACCGGTTTTTACCTTTGACCTCAGCCCTTGTTGAATACGCCTATACCAATATAAATAATGACGACATGGGTCTTCCATCAACCGACTCCGACACTCAGCGTTTATGGCTGGGCCTGACCTGGGAAGCAACCTCAAAGATCACCGGGACAATCAAGGGCGGTTATACGTACAGAGACTACGATGGCGACATAGATAATTTCAACGGCTTCGGAATGAAAGGGGATCTGACATACAAATTGACCTCTTATACTAATATTGGTTTAAATGGATTCAGAAAGCCTGTTGATACTTCAGTTACTCAAGAGGAGGCGGTTTACGGAACATACTATGTTTCTACCGGGGGGACACTCTCCTTAGACCATAAGCTCACCCATAAGATAACAGCCAGTGCTGACGTGTCCTACAGGAATGACGACTACCAGGAAAAAGGAGCGGCTGGAAAGAGAAGGGATGATGATCGCTATGGCATCGGTGTCGGTGTTAATTACCAGATGCAGGACTGGCTCGGATGTAAGGTAAGTTATAATTATGTGGATAATGATTCCAACTTTGATAATGAGGACTACAGGAACAATATCGTAGCAGGTAAGATATCCCTGTCCTTTTAATTAATCCCCTAAACCTTCAGCTATGCTGATTGTTAGCTTTGCTATGCGGGCGGGAGTGTCTTTTCACCGCCCGCCCATAGTTGAATAGAAAAACAAAGGCATTCAACCCCAGTACCATCTGCCGGAGCTACGGGGCAAGCGGGGGTAAACTACGCTCAAGGAGCAAAGGTAACCCTGAACACTTGAACTCTGAGCCTTTGACCTTTGAACCCTGAATTTTTGAATCCAGAACCCCTACAATATGTCTAAATTTAATTGCATAAAATATAGTTTTGTCTTCAGTATGTTCGTCTTGGCCTTTTTTTGTTCCATTTTTTTTCTCTCCTGTGCGCGTTATCCCACAATACCTGAGATAGAAAATGTTGAAAAAACAATAGAGGAAGAGGAACCGCCTGAAAGCGAAAATATCGGCGAGATTTTCCAAGAGAAGGCCCCTGCTCTTATTCTACATACGGAGACTGACAGGGAGGATTATGAAATCGGTCCGCGGGATGTCTTAGAGATAGTAATATGGGATCACGATGATCTAAAAAGAGAAGTCCACGTCTCCCGAAAAGGAGAGTTTTCTTTTCCCTTAATAGGCAAAGTCCATGCAGATGGTATTACCGTAGCCCAACTGGAAAAAAAGATAGGGAACGAGCTGTCCGGAAGGTATGTCATAAATCCCCAGGTATCGATCACAGTAAAAGAATATAGAAGCAAATGTGTCTTTATTTTGGGAGAGGTGGAAACCCCCGGCGAACACCCCTTGACCGGAGAGACAACCCTGGTAGAGATCCTCACCCTGGCAGGCGGTCCCACCGAGGATGCCGGCAGTGAAGTGATAGTGATCAGGCCAAAGAATCACAGGGAAAATCCGGTGTCCCTGGAAGAAGCAAGAGACGATGAAATCGTCAATGTGAATTTGAGAAAACTCCTGGAAGGAGATACAAGCCAAAACGTCTTTCTCGAGCCGAACGATACTATCTATATACCCCATGAGGAATACTTCTATGTATTCGGGGAGGTTAAAAAGCCCGGGAGATACGGTATGGAAAAGGGGACTACAGTACTCAAAGCGATCACTACTGCCGGCGGGGTCAGCGAAAAAGCAGCCATCAACAAGACCAGGATAGTCAGGGAACAGGAAGGGGCAAAAATACAGATCCCGGTGAAAATGACAGATCCCCTGGAGCCTGAAGATATCGTTATGGTCCCGGAAAGTTTTTTTTAGGGATGAAGAAAAAAATAATGAATTCAGCTTTAACTATTTGAGATAGATAAAAAATGAAGAATTTGCAGGATACAGAGATCAGGATACCTGATGAATATTTAGAGGAAGAGGTCCACTTAAGGGATTATCTCAGGGTAATTCTTAAGAGAAGGTGGATGATTGCCACGATCTTTCTTGTCCTTGTGACCACGGTGACCATCAGTAACCTCACTATGGATCCTGTTTACCGGGCCACCACCCAGATCCTGATTGATAAAGTAAACCCGAATGTGGTTAATATCGAGGAAGTCGTAGGAATAAATTCCGCTGATCGGGACTATTATCAGACGCAATATGAGATACTGAAAAGCAAGTCACTTGCCTTGAAAGTGATAAAAGACCTCGACTTAAAGAACAGTCCGGAGTTCGTCTCGGAAAACGGAGGATTCAGCCTAATGGGGGCCTTATGTTCCGTTTTAGGATGGATAAAAGGGATAACCTCATCGGCGGAAAACCCGGTGGACAAAAATTTTAACCCGGATCATGAATATAATAAGATAATAAAAGCGTATTTAGCAAGGCTGGATATCTCGCCAATAAGGAACAGCCGTCTGGTAGATGTGAGTTTTGAGGGCGGAGATCCCGGGATTATAGCCAGGATTGCCAATGCTCACGCGAAACTCTATACGGAAAGCGGCCTGGAAAGAAAATACTCTGCTTCTGAAGATGCGATTGACTGGCTTAACCTGAGGATAAAGGAAGAGGCCAAAATCCTGAAGGAAAAAGAGACCGATATTCAAAAATTCCGCGAACAGGAAGGATTGGCAGCTATAGACTTTGAAGATCGGCAGGGCATTATAATCCAGAGTCTTAATGATTTAAATGCTGTCTTGATCCAGGCGGAGACCGAAAAATTGAAAAGGGAAAATCTTTTTGCCGAACTCACCAGGCTTTCCGAACAACCTGAGATGGTTGAATCCATGCCGGCAATTGCAACTAACCAGGTCATCCAGGAACTGAAGAGTCAACGTGTAAAACTTACTGGAGAATACTACAATCTGTCCAATAAATACGGCAAAGAACATCCGAAGATGGTAAGGCTTTCCGCTGCCATGAAAGGTATAGATAAAAAAATTGCACAAGAGGTGAAAAAGACCCTGCAAAGCGTTGAAACTGAATACCGGGTGGCATTGGCTGAAGAGAAATCTATCCGAAAAGCCATGGAGGCAAAGAAAAGAGAGGCCCTGGATCTCAATGGCAAACAGATAGGATACAATTCCTTAAAAAGAGATATGGATACCAGCCGTTCTCTGTATGAATCACTGCTTACAAGGGTAAAAGAAGCCAGTCTTACCGAAGGGTTGGAGTCAACTAACATCATGGTGGTTGATCCAGCCAGGGTCCCTGATTATCCGGTGAAACCCAAAAAAGCCAGGAATGTCCTTTTGGCAATAATAGTAGGTCTCACCCTGGGTGTGGGAATGGCCTTTTTCTTTGAATACCTTGATAATACCATAAATACCCCTGATGAACTTGAACGATACTTTAAAATCCCTTTTTTGGGCGTGGTAAGCAAATTCAAGATTGATGCGTCCGGTGAAGAAATTATAGTTCATTCCAACCCCAAGTCGAATGTGGCTGAGGGCTTCAGGACCATCAGGACAAATATCCTGTTTTCCTCCCCTGATGTTGAAAAAAAGCACATCCTGATAACATCAGCACTTCCCAGGGATGGAAAATCATTGCAGTCTACCAATATTGCAGTCTCTTTTGCCCAGATGGGAAAAAAAGTCCTTTTAATCGACGCGGACATGAGGAAGGCAAGAATTCACGAAATCTTCCGTCTTGAGCGTTCTCCCGGACTGTCCGAGTATCTGGCAGGAAATGATTTAAGACCACAGCCGACTAAAATCACCGGCCTTAAAGTATTAACCGCCGGCAGAAGTTGTCCAAACCCGTCAGAGCTTCTGGGATCAAAAAGAATGAAAGAATTGCTTGAGTCCGAGAGAGCCAAGGATGATTTCGACATGATCATTATTGATTCTCCTCCTGTACTCTCGGTAGCCGATGCCGCTATTCTGTCTGCTGTTACAGACGGAGTGGTCCTGGTAGTCAATGCGGGCTCCACACCCAGGCCCGCCATTCAGAGGGCAATCCAGCAACTCTCCGACGTGGAAGCCAAACTTATCGGATGCGTCTTAAATGATATGGATTTTGAAAAAGAGAGCTACTACTATTCATACTACTACAGATACAAAAAATATTATGACCATTATTATGGGGAAGAGGAAGAGGGGAAAAAAGGACAAGAAAAAAAGAAGAGGTTAAGCCTATCAAGGGCATAAATCTGGATTATTCAACTGCCAAGTTCACCGAAACCTCCGAAGCCGTAAAGCAGAGGTTGCGCAGAAATACATAGGTATTTCAAGTGATCGACATCCACTGCCACATACTTCCTGATCTGGATGACGGACCGCAGGAATGGCAAGAATCCCTCGATATGTGCGAGATGGCCTTCAGAGACGGGATTCGTACCATCGTAGCAACCCCGCATATAAAACCCGGAGTATACGAACCTGAAAAAAAACTTATTTTCTCCAGAATCAAAGAACTCAACAAGCGTATAGAACAAACCAATTGGGTAACCGGGCCGACCGGTACCGTGCCGCTCACCATCCTCCCCGGTGCTGAAGTCCATTTGCAGCCGGACATTATTTCGAAAATTGATGATGTAACCATCAATCCATCAACCGGCCACATACGCTATTTCTGTCTGGAGTTACCTGATTATTTTCTTTTTCCCAGAGTTAAAGAGTTAATTCAGGAACTCAGATCAAAAGATATTGTCCCAATCCTGACCCACCCGGAAAGGAATTTGACGATTATGAAAAATAAGAGGCTCCTTTTTGAATTTATCAAGGCAGGTGTTTTATCACAGGTGACTGCCATGAGCATAACCGGGGAATTCAACCGGGAGATACAGAAAATCACCAAAAAGATGATCACATCCAATCTGGTCCATATCATTGCCTCTGATGCGCACTCCAGAGACGGGAGACCGCCCATTCTCTCCCGTGCAGTAAAAGAAACGGCAAAAATAATAGGAACAGACAGAGCGGAAAAGATGGTACAGGATATCCCGCAGGCTGTTATTGAGGGAAAAGAAGTTGTAGCCGTTATGGCTTGAAATTGGAAAGAGGAAATTGGAAATTGGGGAAATTGAAAATCAGAGGTCGGAGATCAGAAGTCAGATGTCGGAGTTGATAACCACGAACCACGGACTTTGAACCACGAACTATTACTCTACGAACCAGTGAAAGCCTACGATTCCCCAATCAACAATCAACAATCAACAATCAACAATCCATATAACATAATTATCGAATGCGGCATCATCTTTCTCATCGTCTTCACTCCCCTTGCCTTTGGCACGGTGCATGTCTGGGCCTATACGGTGATGGAGCTTACTGTTCTCTTTCTTCTGTTCGTATGGTTGCTAAAGCTCATATATTTAAACCGTTCTTTCCCCGATTTTCGGCTTTTGTTTGTTAAAACGCCATTAAATTTTCCCCTCTGTCTTTTTTTCCTGCTTGTACTTTTCCAGATGGTCCCGTTATCCCCGTCAGTGATCAAACACATCTCGCCCAATACCTACGATCTTTATATTCAAACCGTACCCGGATACGGGATGCAGACGGCAGACCTGAATAACGCATCGGATAAAATCAGCGGCAACAGACCGCTCTCCATCTACTCTCATGCTACCAGGGATGAGCTTCTCAAGGTTTTTACCTATGTTGCTGTTTTTTTACTAATAATCAATAATATAAAGACCAGAGATCAGATGCGACGGCTTGTTCTTGCTATTATAATAACAGGGACTGTTGTGGCCTTTCTGGGAATTATGCAGATGTTGAGTGGAACCAACAAAATATATTGGTTCTGGCTGTCAAAATACAAGATCGGCGGCTATTTCGGCCCTTATGTAAACCCCAATCACTTTGCCGGCTACATGGGGATGGTCATCCCTCTGGGTATAGGCCTCTTAATTGCTCACTTACTTAATCGTTCATTTATTCCTGCCGGCAGTTGGCGTCACCGCCTTTCTGTCATTGAGTCTCACCTTTCAAAAAACAGCCTGCTCATCTTTTTAATCGTGATTATGGGATTGTCCTTGTTTTTTTCTCTCTCCAGGGGAGGCATCCTATGTTTTCTGTTCTCCATGGTCTTCTTTTTTACCATCCTTGGAATAAAAAAATCTCAAAGGAAAAAAAGGAAGATAGGCGCGGTCATCCTGGGATTGATCTTTGCTATGCTTATCTGGATAGGAATATATCCTGTCTTAAAAGAGCTCTCAACCCTTGCGGACATCCGTTTCACTTCTAATTCAAGGACCATTATTTCAAAGGATACTCTTAATATTGCAAGGGATTTCCCTATTTTTGGTGTCGGACTGGGAAATTTCCGGCACATTTATTCAAAATACACCACCCTGAAGACATGGGGCTATACTCATGCGCATAATGATTACATGGAAATGCTGGCAGATACAGGGTGGCCCGGGACTATTCTATTCTTTGGAGGAATCGTATTTCTTCTCATAAAGACGCTTCTGGTATGGCACAAAAGGAGAGATCCCTTTGTAACAGGCATAACCCTCGGGGCAGTGACCGGGGCGGTGTTTATATTGCTCCAAAATTTGGTGACCTTTAACTTCCATATCCCGGCAAACGCCATGCTCTTTTTCATAATCCTCGGCCTTGCAGTGGTTGTTGTTTATCCCTCCATTCCGGTACGAAATATTTCCTTCCGACCCAGGATGAAATCGGCAGTGTATTCCATGATGTTTATTCTTCTGGCAGGTCTTGCCGTTACCGTGATCAACTCGTACCAGGGAGAAAAATATTCCAGGCTATACAAACGCTCAACCGGCCCGATGATACCGCAGGACCTGATAAAATCCATTGACTGCGACCCGTCAGACGCTGCCTATCACTATGAACTGGGACGATACTATGCCAGGGCCATGAGTAAATGCTGCAAGGAGGGACACTGGAAGTATGTCAAGGGCAAATGGGTCTTTGAACCAGGGAAAGATGCTTCTAGTAATGGACTGATGGCACTTGACTCATTTTTTCAAGCAGTAATCCTTCAGCCGACCAATGCCTGGTACCATTTCAACCTTGGGTGGATGGTCGAACAGTTGGGACGCCTCTTCCCTGAAACCACAGCCGGTCCGATAAGCCATTACCCTTCCATCCGCCCGATTGATGAGTTTAACCTGACAATCATGCTGGCCCCTGGTAATTCATATGTTAAAAAACACGCTGACAAATCAAAGGCCGAAAGCTCAGCGAATTTGTGTAACTGACTTCAGCCTTCAACCTGAATAGTTACCTTTTTCCTTAAGATTATCTGCAGTAGTGCCGATAAACTTATTATGGAAACAAGCCCACAATTTTCAAAACACCGAAAAGTTATTTGACCTTTAATATCATGACCACAATCCTTTCTGTTTTTATTGTTGCGCTGATCATTTCTCTTGTAATCACACCTGTGGTAGGCATACTTGGAGAAAGATTCGGCGCCATTGACATACCGAATGCCCGCAAGGTGCATACCAGGTCTGTTCCCAGAAGTGGTGGTCTGGCCATGATAGTGGCCTTTCTTTTTGCATTGGCTCTCAGCACCTTAATCACGAACGATATCACCAATATGCTTATTATGGACAGAAGAACAAACTTCTTCCTGCTCGGGGCACTGACAACCTTTGGAGTCGGATTTTTTGACGATTTTCACCGCCTTGGTCCCAAAATCAAATTCATTTTCCAGATCATTGGTGCCAGTCTTGCGTTTTGGGGCGGGCTCCGCATTGAGTTGTTATCCGGCATCGGTATTGATATTCAACTGGGTATTCTTAGTTATTTTATCACCATCTTCTGGTTTATACTCTTTATCAATGCGGTAAATCTTATCGACGGCCTTGATGGCCTTGCCGCCGGGGTCACCTTTTTTACCTCTGTTGTATTGGTAATCCTCTCAGTCTTAAGGGGCGAATACCTCATAGCCATGCTGTTTGGCGCTTTTTCCGGGGCTGTCCTTGGCTTCCTGCGATATAATTTCCACCCTGCTTCCATATTCATGGGGGACGGCGGAAGCTATTTCCTGGGCTATACTATTGCCGGCCTCTCGATTATGGGATCTGTAAAGTGCCAGGTGGGGGCAGCCATGATGATCCCCCTGATAGGCTTGGGCGTGCCGGTTTTCGATACAATCATCTCTCCTGTCCGCCGCTTTGTTTTCGGCAAGGCTATGTTTTGGCCTGACAAAAACCACATTCACCATAAACTTGTTTCAATGGGCTTATCTACAAAACGTGTGGTCTTGATCATTTATGGAATATCTCTGCTCTTGTGCATGCTTGCCGTGATCATAGTCAATTTTCGGGACGAACAGGCAGGTCTTTTTCTCATAGTTATGGGCGCAGGGTCAGTGATATCCGTGAAAAGGCTCGGGTATTTTGAATTTATTACTTATGATAAGATAAATGGCTGGTTTAAGGATATAGCTGATGAGGCAGGCATAAGCCATGATCGGAGAAGCTTCTTAAACCTTCAAATTAAGACAGGGAAATCCAAAGATTTTGAAGAGCTGTGGCAAAACATCACCTGCGCTTTGGAAGTACTTGAGTTTGATTACGCTGCTTTTTATTTGAATTGCAGAGCGGAAGAAAGAGGATCGACCGGACAACTGGAAATAAGCAGGATACTGAATCCATCGGAGCGCAGAAAGGTACCTACTTGCGATGCCAGTGTGAGCATGCGGGAGGAGTCCCCTGCATATGACTGGGCCCGCGGGCAATTTAATGGGAAAGAAGACATATCCAGGCGTTTTCTCTTTAGACTGGAATTGCCTCTTTCCGGTAAAGAGAATACAAATTTTGGCAACCTGGTACTATTGAAGGACCTGAAACAGGATTCTCTGAGCCACTACACACTGAGGCGCGTTGAACACCTCAGACGAACAATAATTAACACATTGGAAACTCAAAAGGGAGAAGTTTGTAGTTCGTCGGTAATAGCTCGTAGTTAGTGCCCCTGCGGCATTGGCCCCCTAACATAAGTTCATAGTATAGGGAATCCCATTTTTTTGACAGGATCAACAGGATTGTCAGGATAAAAAATATTAAGAAATCCTGTAAATCCTGTCAGAGAAGTCCGCCCGGAGGGCGCTAAGTTCAAAAAAGGCGGCAGTTAAAGCCGCCGCCTCACAGATTTTTGGAAGATCGGGATAGGATTAGCCCTGTGAACGCTTATTTGATTTCGATCTGTTTAGCCTTTACCTCTTCCTTTTTGGGAAGGACAATTTTTAAGACCCCGTTATCGTAAGATGCTTCTATTTTGTCGGAATCAACTGACACAGGAACTCTGATTGTCCTGGAAAAAGCTCCATAACGGGTTTCAATGCGATGGAAGCTTTCTTTCTTTTCTTCGATTTTTTGCTTCTTTTCCCCCTTTATTACCAGCAGGTCACCAGAGAGAGATATGTCAACATCTTTGGGTTCCATGCCTGGAATTTCGGCTTTTACAATAAGGGAATCCTTGGTCTCTGATACATCCAAAGCAGGCATCCATTCCCCTTTCATGGGCAAGAATTCTCTTTCACCGGCCAAATTCCCCCAAAGATCTTCCATCTCCCTTCTAATATTGCTCAGTTCACGCAAGGGCCGCCAAGGTGTGATTTCAAACATGGTATAAACCTCCTTTGTTTTAAATCCAGTAAAATCAGAGATCACAAGAAATGCTATGTTTTCTCAAGAAGAAATGTGCAGAATTTTAGATAAATATCTATAAAATCCATAAGTTATAGTTTTATACTGCACAATTTATTATGAGAAATCATTTGCTTGGAGTTTCAAGTACTTACGTCCATGAGAAATCATTGCTTGTGATCTCTGAAAATATGTCTTACTTAAAAAATAAGTTCGATGTTTTTTGAGTCAAGGAAATTTTCTATTTTTCTTTATTTGCCCGCTTAAGGAAAAGTGGATATAGTACATTATGCCTTATAAGTGAACTAAAGGAGGTCCCTTGGCATGGCTGAACATGTTGATGATAAAAGCCCGCTTACTCAACCCTTCAACATAATGGATTGCGCTCTTGTATCCATGGCCACTGGTTACAGTGCCCAAAACTTGAGAGAATTTAAGGAAGGGCTGCTAAGAGTTC
>JAYEFH010000162.1:0-3090 GCA_034658555.1 Thermodesulfobacteriota bacterium
TTAGGACCTCGTGGGGGACAATCCTGGGCCTCTCACTGAATTCTGGAATCTGGATAAGGGATGATAGGCGGCTTGAAACAGAGCACGCCGGATACTGATAACGATTAGATCTAGGATTCGCTATAGGTGAGAATTCCGCCGGACCTTTTGCAGGAGCTGTTACAGGCTCAATAGGGAATCTGCGCCTTATAGACATCCAAGTGTTCAACTAGCTGTTTTTAAAAGAGAAGTTTTTTAGCTTGACAGGGGTAAGATAGGATGTCCCCCAGATCGTCCCCCAGATCCGGCTGAAATAATTGTGGGATTGAAGGGACAAAGATTTTCCGAAGCAAAAGGGACCGCTAGCCCCAGCCGAACATCTCACTGAACAAAGATACGCCGTACATAATAGACATGCCTCCCCGGATAAGGACACTAACTTCCGCCGCACAACCGCCTCACTTACCGTGTCCTCTGAACCACAGGGCTTTGTCATCTTGTGCTGCCTTACCCAGAAACTTGGCCTTATATGAGATTTCTGTTCCCCGGATCGAGTCAGGGGCAGGATTGGCTCATAGCTTTGCACTCCGGCTTCCTTCACCTGCCTGTCAGGGACCTCACCTCGCGATGATGCCATTGCCTTCGGCTAGTACTTTCGTTACCTGACCGGCGACGTTGGGCGAGAAAGATAAAAATTTGCCTTGGAATAGCATGAAGTCCGTGCTATCATGAATTCATGATTCAATCTTTCAGGAACAAAGGAACAGAAGATATTTTCAACGGCAAGAACACCAAAAATGCCCGAAAGATCTGCCCCCGGTCTTTATGGAAGATCGCTTCAAGAAAACTGGATCAAATTGACTCTGTCCAGTTTTTGGAAGAGCTTAGAATCCCACCTGGCAACAATCTTGAGGCGTTGTCAGGGGATAGAATTGGAGAAAACAGCATTCGCATAAATGATCAGTATCGAATTTGTTTCAAATGGGCAACGAATGGCCCTTATCAAGTTGAAATTACAGATTATCATTGAATAAAGAGGAAAGAAAATGGTTAGAATACCAAGTCATAGAGAGCCAACCCATCCAGGCGAGATGCTTCTTGAGGAATTCTTAATTCCTATGGGTATCACACAGAGAGAACTGGCCCATTCCATTCATGTTCCCTATCAGCGTGTTAATGAAATTGTAAACAAAAAAAGGGGAATAACTCCAAGCACTGCCTTGCGACTTGCCAAGTTTTTCGGCATGTCAGAGGATTTCTGGATAAATCTGCAATTACGGTGGGATCTATATAAAACAAAAAGTAAAGAGTATAACGCACTGAAGGCAATAAAGCCGGCAAACTTTCAACATGCATCAGCCCAATTATGAAAAGGAAAACTGGGGGACATCGTTGTTGATTGTGAAACTAATGAGGGACGACGTTGTTACATTATGAAGTTATGCCAGATATTCGCCTATAATTTCAGTGAGCTGGCTAATGTAATGGACATAATTGACTAAATTAACTTACTTTTCTTGGACGCCAAAATTTTTAGACCTATTTATGGTTTTTTCTCCACCATGTAATTGCGCATATGGTATCGAGCGGAGAAACATCCTTCAGAACGACACCGACCGGTACGAGTTTGGTCGCCGCCGATCCCATCTTGGTCCCTTTATTCTGATATCGGCACAGGCACTATTTTCCTTGAGGCACTTGAGGATATCATTTTGATAGGGAAAAGAGGGACCTGCGAATAATGCTTATTTTTCACCACAAGACGCCGAAAGCGCAGTGATCTGGGGGTCGTGATCCATATTTCCACTTCTCTCGACTTTACTGTAAGCCCTTTGTTACCGCGATCTTCCCCTCTATCTGATCCAGAACATCGACAATTGTCACTCTGTGCGAAGGTGAAACCTGATCATTTTCATGTTTATGATGCGGATAAGTACTCATATCTCTCCAATGAGGCTTATTATCCCACCTGGCTATTAACTCACCATCATTCTTCTGGAAATGGTATGAGTATTTCTGGTAATTTTTAGTATGAAGCTCTGTAATATATAAAAGACAGCTTTTCTTGAGAACCGCCTTTATTTTGATGAGTTTGACAGAATCCTCGTCAATAAGTTCAAGGACTTCAAAATCAAGAACAATGGCTGATTGTCTGAGAGCAGAAATTATTTCATACAAAGCTTGAGATCCTTATATTTTCTATTCCATTCCTTGTACGCGAGCAAAAAACCCTCCCATAGTAGCAAATCATCCCATTCCTGAAAGCTTTCATCCCCTTTCTCTGTTTTTTTCTTGAAGGAAGCATAATTAGTCCCGTATTTTGACTCAAACATCTTGATTTTACTTCTATATAAATCCTTTTTCCCAAGTGCCTTATCAAGCAACAACTCTATGATTTCGTTACTTCCGATGTCAGCAGCAATAGAAGGCGGTATTCTCAGTGTCACCTCACTGGTTTGAATTTTCTCCATTGCGATTCTCCTGTTATCTTAATATATGATCTGAGGGACATCATTGACCCCAATTAATGATAGGGAATGGTGCCAACATAAACAACATATCTCACTGGTACAACCTTTTCAGAGAATCTGTGAACTCAGATGGGGTTTGTGGGACGTTGTTGACTGAGTTGAATAAGTCCCCCATATTCCGTCCCCTAAATTCGTCCAAATAAGGTTATCAGTAATCACCTCGACCTGTTGGTTTTAGTTACTTGAAAGCACCCCTGTGTCATAATATAGAACATATCAGGAAGTCTCACGGATTTCTGAAACAAAGGAGTGGGTATGCCAATCGACACATTTAGCTTGTGATTTGGGGAACCCTGAACCTCTGAACCCATGAACGGTTAAGAAAGGCGGGATATTGCCTTCCTCTATCCCCTGATCCCTGAGTACTTGTGGGATTTAGGGGACGGATTAATCATGTCATCACCAGGGATTTGAATCGCCAAGATATTTGTATTTGAGGGACGGAGTTAGTTTAATAGTTTAAAATCATTCTCTTTTGCAAATTTTACAATTTTTTCACCTCGCTTGATGGCCTGCGAGACTGAAGGCCGGGACATACCGAAATACCGGGCCAATTCCTTACCGTTGATACCAAGTTGAT
>JAYEFH010000163.1:0-3085 GCA_034658555.1 Thermodesulfobacteriota bacterium
TGAGCAATCTTGCAGTTAATGTCCAAGAAGCCATGACAGAAGGGGGGGACCTGCTTGTTGGGACCTTCAAACGCACTGTTGACAGTTCTTACTGCCGCCGGCACGGCAATGCTTATCCAGGGACCTTTGCAGTCCTTTCCGTATGCGATTACGGGCCGGGCATACCCAAAGACGTACTTGACAGGATTTTCGATCCGCTCTTTTCCACTAAAGAAATGAATGGGAAAAACCGAAAGCGGGGATGGGGCCTGGCTATTGTCTTTGCCCTGATACGTCGCAGGGGCGGATGGATTGATGTAACAAGCGTCCTTGGGGAAGGGAGTACCTTCGAGGTCTTCCTGCCCTTACAGGTGGTAAATCAGGTAAAACATAACAGCAGCGTCGGCATTCAGGTGCAAGACATTAATTCAACCAGTAATTGCAATTGAAACTCAAAATATAATATCTGTTAGGAGGCAGTCATGAAAAATGTCACGGCAAATCCAAAAAACCAGACCGATCTTACTGTTAAAGCTAAAAACATCCTTATTACTACTCCTTCAAGTAGTACAGTAAAAGAAGGTAAACTTGCAGTGCCAGACTGTATAACCCTCACAATGCTCATGGCCATGACCATGAACATTAAAGATATGCGAAAGATCTGCACCAAGTATTGCCTGAAACCCAACAATACAAATATGGGTCCGGGTTACGAACTCTGTGGTCTTCATCGTGCCAGTCAGGATCCGGAGAAATCCGCCGCAAAAGACCTCCGTCGCTACTTCAAGCGTCAGTTTTCCACCGCTTGTTCCAGAGTCCGCTCCCTGGCCCCTGAGGACCTGGCCCAGTCAATGGGGGACAGGCAGTGGCCTGCTCCAATTTTATGGGCAGCGAGTACTGACTCCAGATCGGAGATGCGCCAACAGGCCCAAATTCTGGCGCATTCTCTTATCTGGCGTCTCATGGAGAACTGTAACCAGCTCAAACTCGGCCTTTCCGTCCTGAATCATAATATCACAGAGAAAAAACAAGGCCTGAAGGCCGCAGAAAGAAATCACTTCCGCTGTGAAGTCAATACACCTGAGATTTCAATTAAATCTACCTTTAAAAAACAACTCCAGGAAAAGGATGCGGAAATATTGAAACTCAAGAAAAAGCTGTCCGAATACTCCCAGGAGTTGGCTGAGTTGAGACAACGGCCACTTCGAGAAGCATCCCTGAAACGCGAAGTAAAGAAGCTTGCCTACGAGCTTGGACAGGCAAATACAATGATTGCTGAACATGAAAGAGTGATCGAATCAAATATGCAAGTCAAGGATGAAAATAAATCCATTGTGCAAAGCACAAGGTGGAACAAAGAAGAAAATCCACAGGCTGGTAACGTGTTCACTCTCCTCCGCCCTGAGGATGCCAAGGGAGATTGCAGTCACTGCACTGAACAGAAAAAATGCACCTGTCCTCTGGAAGGCATGCGTGTAGCTGTGATAGGAGGCCTTGATCGTTTGGAACCCGAATACCGTAAAACCATCCATGACTTGGGCGCTGACTTCATCTTCCATAACGGAAACTGCGCCAATGGACAGCATGTTCTGAAAAACGTGGTCTGTAAAGCCAACATCATTTTGTTTATCACCAGCATAAACAGCCATGGGGCATTGAAAGTGGTAAAGGCTACGTGCAAGAAAACTGGAAAACAGTTCAATGTAGTGCGACATCCCAGCGCCGGCTCTGTCTACAAAACCCTTTTGGAAATAGCAGGATAGGAGAATTGGATTGTTGATTGTTGATTGCTTGTCCTACCCTAGTTTCTCTTCCCAATAAATCCTGATTATATCTTTTTAAAATTTCTCTCTCATAAAACTGGGATACCGGTATAATAGCCCGGGACGGGAGGAAGTAGTATGGGTCTGAAGAACAAACACCCAATACCGAACATCCAACGGCTATTTCTGTTTTTTTCATCTTTTCCCATTCAACGTTTGATGTTGAACATTCGATGTTCGACGTTCATTACTAAATTTAGATCCCTCAACATGTGAATGCGCCCGGCATGACATATGCTCCCCTCGTTCAATTTTCATCGCTCTCTAACCCTGAACGGTTTAAATTTTTCTTAGCCCACATCTATCCCTGCTGTATTAACATTGGGGTTTCTTGCTCCCGATATCCACACCGCCTTGCGTGCAGGTCCGCACATCCTTGCAAGTCCCGTCGCGGTCTCCTCTCCGAGTTGTTTTATTCATCCTGCCTGAAAAACGGGAATTCCTGCGATATCGAGATGGTAGACCCTGCTTTGCATCCCAAAAAGGTTGAACAAATTTTTAAGTTAATTCCCGATCTTGCCGATAGATTAAAACATGACATATCAGTAAAAAATAATCCATGTGTGAAAATCAAAGGAGGCACCTAATGAGAAATGAAATAGATATTTTGTTGCGAGATAAATAGTGCTTATCCATAAATATCCTGCAAATCATTGAGAACCGGATTGGTGTGACAGGTTCCTATCAGTCTGACGGACTTAAAGGGGATGTTTTCATGATCAAAATACTTAAAATGGCGGTTTTGGTAACTATGTTTCTTGTTATTTCTTCAAGTTATGTCTTAGCTTATGATTTAGAAAATACAGAGCCCTCTGTTGCAATCAAGATTCTTGATCTTTCTATTGTCAGACCAATAAGTATGGTGGTATCAATTGCCTCAACAGCTTTCTGCGTTGGAACTCTTCCCCTTACTTTTCCTGTCGGCGTATCGGAACCAGCGGCTAGAATTTTTATTGAGGCCCCATGGAGATTCACAAATGCAAGATATTTAGGGGAATTCAACCATTACAAGGATGAAAAATCAATAACTATAGTTTACGAAAGGTAGTATTTCTCCACAAACTCAATAAAGACCTACTATGAATTAACCATTACGGTCCGTGCCACCGTGAACACATGGACCTCTTTTGCTCCTGCCCTTTTTAGGGCCTTGGCGCAGGCCCTGACAGTAGCCCCGGTTGTATAGACATCATCAAGGAGAAGTATTGTTTCCACACCTTCAGGCAGTGAGTTTGCGACCTCAAAGGCATTTCTCACATTTCTGAGTCTTTCCTTCATTGAAA
>JAYEFH010000164.1:0-3053 GCA_034658555.1 Thermodesulfobacteriota bacterium
CGTAAGCGTTCACAGGGCACCACATCTGCTTTGTTGTCGGGCACTCGAAGTACAGGGAGTACGTCTGCATACCCTCCGCCTCGCATCTGCAGCACCCTGTAAACGCATACAGTTCTGTGGGTTATGGTAAAATGGGCGTTGTAATCCCGTAAACGGTTATTTCTCCTACAGCATTTTTTTCAACAATAAAGCGTCTGTTGCAGCGCTTCCATCGTCAGTATTATCGAAATATATAAAAGTTTCAATACCCCACTCCCTGATTGTGCTCAGCCACTTGTGGAGCATTTCTTCTCCATAGATGCCACGATACAGTTCATGGGCGCCGTGCAGACGCACATAGGCAAAGTCTGCCGTAACCTCCTGACTCATCGGGTGGCGACCGGCAGTATCACTCACCACCCATGCCACATTCTGCTTTTTCAATATATCCCAGACCTGTGGTACGTGCCAGGAGGGATGCCTGGCCTCCAGCGAGATCTTTGTATCCGGAGGTTGCATTGCCAGAAAACCTGTAAGAAGATCTCTGTCGAATTTCAGAGACGGTGGGAGTTGAAACAGCGCCGCTCCCATCTTTTTTTTGAGCGGCTTTATATCATTCCAGAATCTGTCGATTGAATCCTGTGAAACATCCAGCCGCCTGATATGTGTGAAAAAACGTGGCGCCTTAACCGCCCACAAGAAGTCCGGCGGAGTACGCCTGTACCAGCCCTCCCATGTACTTTGGGGAAAAGAGCGATAGAAGGATGCGTTCAGCTCTACAGTAAGGAGTTTTGTTGAGTAGGTCTCAAGATATTTTCTTTTGGGTGTTCCCGTAGGATAGAGTCTTTTGACAAAGCTTTCATAATTCCAGCCGCTGGTTCCTATGTGGATATCAGGCATAGTCACAGGACTAATTTATTTCTGCACATTGCTCCGAGATGATATTCTTAAGCTCATCAAGCCTGAAAGGTTTGCTCAAAACAGCATCAATACCGACTCCTGTCAGGTCTTTTGACTCATATTCCGCGCCCCATCCGGTAATCAAGATAACCGGCAGACCGGCTTTTCTGCTTTTTGCCTTTGCCGCAATATCCCAGCCACTTATCATCGGCATACCCAGGTCTGTTATTACCAGATCAAAATCTTCTTTATCCAGAAAGTCTATGGCATGTTGTCCATCTGATACTCCTACTATCTTATGCCCTAAGCCGTCCAGCATTATTGTCAATAAATCCACTATCTGCTTTTCGTCATCAACAGCAAGGATTTTCAGAGGTTGCGTTTCAGAGTTCTCTGCAGTTGGAGCTTTGCTTACCTCTTGGGTCCCGGAAATGGGCAAAATAATCATGAAAGTGGTGCCTTTCCCTTCCTTGCTGTCAACACTGACCGTTCCTTTTGCTTGTACTATTAGCCCGAATGAAACGCTGAGTCCCAGACCTGAGTTACCGATATCTTTAGTGGTAAAGTAAGGATTAAAGACCCTTTTTTTAATATCCTTAGACATGCCGATTCCGTCATCTTCAATTTCCAGCACTACATTGGAAGCCTTTTCGTAGGATCGCATGGTTATAGTACCACCTTCAGGCATGGCATCTACCGCATTAAAAATCAGGTTTGTCAAAATTTCCCGCAATTCCGCCGGATGCATTGAGACAGACCTTGTGTCATGGAGATCAAGTTTTGTGTTGATAAAAATACCATTTTTTTCACTTTCATCTTTCCACTTTGGTCTTGTTAACTCTATCGCATCTTTGACCACTTCATCCACGTTTGAGGCCTGACCCCTGGTTTTAAGTTTTTGACCAAAACCTGTAAATGTTTGCAGTCTGCTGACTGTGAATGCCCCGTCATTAACAGCAGTCTCTATGTTACTGACCTTGCGAAGAGCCCCCTGGTCGTTTATTCCCATGGCCAGGAGTTGCGCATTGCCAAGGATTGTAGTCAGGAGGTTATTGAAGTCATGGGCTATCCCACCGGCCATGGAACCTAGCGCCCTTAGTTTTTCAATATAAATCAATTTTTCCGTAGCGATTTTCTGATTCGTAAGATCATGGACTACCAGCATACTTCCCTGATTTCGGCCTTCGGGATCTCTTAACGGGTGCAGGAAAATATCGGCGGGTAGAGTGGTTTTATCCGGACGCAAAAGGTCTATGTCCGTGAGTTTGGCAAGACCTCCGGTTAGCAGTAAATTACGGAGATCGGCATAATCGGTTTTATCTTGAAATAACTTTACCGGAGAATTGCCTGCTATGTATTCAAGAGAACAGCCTGCAATCGAAAAAAAAACCGGATTTGCATGCAGCATATTTCCGGCGGAATCTAAGAGACAAACACCCTGTGGGACATTTTCAATGGCCGATTCCATATATGCCATAGCGCCGCTGAGTTCTTTTTTGACATGATGGAGTTCGCTGTTTTTGGTTTCAACCAACTCTTGAAGGTGCAGGTGGCTGGCATAAAGTTTTTCATGAAACTCTGTTGTCTGGAGAAGGCGACCTATTACGTTGGATAGAATTACCAGATCACGCCTTTTACAAGGAGAAAAGGTCCTGGGAGCCTGGGAGCTGAGATTGAAAACACCAATGGACCATAGAGGCAGGCAGACCAGACTGCAAGGCAGGACTTTCGATCCGGGTTTAACAGGGATTGATTTCTTTGCGCTGTTCTCTATGAACATAGGGGTCTGTGATCCAAAGACCTTCCATGCTATACCCTCGTCCCGTTCAAATATCAGGTTATCGTGATAGGATTGCTTGTGAGAGATTCCCAAAATTTCAGAAAAACCCTTGGCCGCTGTCAGCCTCAAGCAATCTTTTTTTGTGTCGTATAGAAGAATTGAGGCGTTCTCAAAATCCGTGTCTTCGATGAATATATCTATGATACACTTACAGATTTCCTCATGAGAGATACACTGGCTTACAGCCTCTGCCATGCGGAAAATTATTAGCAGGGCCTGGATTTCATCTGTCTCTGGTCTGGGCGGACAGAGGAAGTCATTCCCCTGATGCTCGACATTCTGCGTCTTTTTAATAGGTGGTTGGTCCATCATGCTATATACCTTAAGAAGACAT
>JAYEFH010000165.1:0-3048 GCA_034658555.1 Thermodesulfobacteriota bacterium
GCTTGCCATTCTTGCAGGCCCTGTCCCGGCTGCCCAGAAAAAGCCTGTCAAGGTGATGCAGAAAGAAATTAAAATGGCGGTCTCTTTCCAGGAAAGGGAGGCAGCGATTAAGGCAAAGGAAAAAGAGATTAAAGAAAAAGAAGCTGAACTCTATGCCATAAGAAAGGAGGTGGATGAAAAGCTTATCCGCCTGACCACCCTCCAGCAGGAGATTCAGGACAAAATCGATGAGTTCTGGGTCATTCAGAAAAAGCCTTTCAAAGACCTGATAAAGATATACAGCGCCATGAGTCCGTCCAAAGTGGCGCCTCTCCTTAACCAGATGGAAGATGCCACCGTGGCAAGAATCCTTGGGGCCATGAAGACGGACATAGTCAGCAAAATTATACCGAAACTCCAGCTGGACAAGGCCGTAAAAGTCAGCAAGGCGCTCGGCCGGATCAAATAGCAAAACAGGCGTAATCGTCCACAGGCACCCCATCTGCACGCGATCAGTCCGGCTCACATAGGTTTACTATCGTTCGCCGGCCTGCTAGCGCACATATGGAGCACCTGTGAACGATTACATGCGGAGCAGTCTGCTAACCCAGATAAACTGGAAATTTTTAAAGGTCCTGGACTATTTTCAGTACCCCCCTGAGGGGTATAAGTGCCTTAAAACATGCGGCACCGCAGGCGTCACATATAACTTCGAAGTTTTTCTGCCACTCATTTCAGTACCCCCTTGAGGGGTACAAAAAACAAGAAAATTACCGCTAAGGCACTAACCCAGATAAACTGGAATTTTTAAAGGTCCTGGATAAGTACCTTAACAGCTGCGTGTAACTATTTTAAAAATATTTAACCTTTTTGATTTCTTGCCATAAAAAACAAGAAAATTACCACTAAGGTACTAAATAGTGGACCCTCTCTGAACGGTTATAAACAGGCAAAAACTTCTCAGACAAAAAAATCTCCGGAAATTTTTTCCCACCGCTTCAAGCATCCTCTCCTATTTTTTACGATTCATTTTGATCATTTCTGATCATTTTTTGACCCGAAATAAATTTTTTTTCGTCTGCAGGATTTTTCTGAAGCCTTTATTACTAAAGCGATTCCGTGACACAATGACAATTTTCGGCAGCCGCACGTAATGTCGTGGCATAGCCATTGCAAAATTGGTCGGTTAACGTGCCATAGAAATATTTAATACATCGACAACACGAGGAGAAGGTCTGTGGATTTTATGATGATGAAACCGGAATTACCCGTCCGGGCGCCGACAATGCATACTGAAGTCAGGGCGTCGGATGTGGGGAGTCCGACCGGATCATTTTCAGAGTATGTGGAACGGAAAATGAATAAGGTCCGGGAAAAGAAAGAAGGTTTTTTGGGTGTCGATGCGGCGGAAAAAATAAAGTCTTTCCCGGAGTATGGCAGAGAAGACGATGGTGAGGCATTGACTGTTGCAGGCCTGTTGCGCCGGTTGATGGAGGAACTCGATAAAATTGCCGAAGATTCGGAAACCCCGGGAGCATGGACCTTTGAACTGCCTGACTCCGAGTTGCTTAAAAAGATTGCAATGAATGGAGGGATGAGTGAGGCGGATATCGCACTTCTGATTCAGCAGATGGAGGCGGAAGGCGGAAACCTTGAATTAGACGATTTTTTCGCAGCTTTCATGCGCCACTTCGAGACCTTGGATGATGTCAGACCAATCACGGTTCCTGAGACCGAACTGCCTCTTTTGGAAACCTTACTTAGCAAAATGGGGGTCCCTGTCGAGGAAATCGCAAAGATTTCGGATGTTGCCGTCACCGGTGACGGCAAACTGGACCTTACCCTGTTTCTTGAAGGGCTGGAATCAATTAAAGGAGAGCGCTCCATTACGCTGTCGGAATGGGAGGCTGAACAACTCGGCGACTTGCTGGCAAAAGCGGGTGTTTCCGAAAAGCTTCAGAGATCCATGCTCTGGGAGAGGGGATTCACAAAGGTTGAACTCGGCTTTGATCGCCTGAAAAACCTGCTCAGTCAGGGGATAAACGAAATCGAGTCCGGCCGGCCCAGCGCTGATCCGCCGGCCTTTCTTGCCGACCTCAAGCAGCTCCTCAACCAGGCCGGTTTTGAGGATGGAGGCGTGGGATGGTCTCCGGTGGTTCAGAAGACTCTGCAGGCGGTTTACACTGAACTTGTAGAACTTGTGGATCTGGCCACTGTTCAGGTAAGCAGGGCAAAGGAAACATTTCAAATGATCTCCGAGGAGTCTGAAATAGACCTTGAGGGATTGGCCGTAAGGGCTGAAAAGGCGGATGGTTTAAAGCTGTTTTCTGAAAGTGCTATTATGGACCTTGATGAGGGCATGACTGGTCAAAGTGGTGACAAACATCAGGATATGTTGAATTCGTCCGGAAGAACAATCCTGTCCCGGCCTGAATTTCCCGCCGTTAATACTGAAATACCTGGCCCTGAGATGACGGTGGCACATACAAGGTCCCAGACCATGGCCCACAGAATGGTGTCACAGATGCAGCAGCAGGCCTTTGACCAGATATCTCAAGGTGTTTTGAAAGGGATTAACAACAATGATCATCACCTGGTCTTGAAACTCCATCCCCCGGAACTGGGCGAGGTAAAGGTTGACCTGCTTATTCGGAATGATCATGTGTCTCTCTCCTTTAATATGGAGAACTCCAAGGTCAAGCAGCTTCTTGAAAGCAGCCTGGATCAGTTCCAGGAAAATTTAGAGCAGAAAGGATTCGTGCTGGACGAATGTATGATTTCGGCAGGACGCAATGATGAGAATGAGGATGCCTGGCAGCGTTTTGAGTCCGATTGGAAAAGCCATGCGGAAATAAGGGATGAGACCCTTGCCGATCTGACTGACAATGTACTTTATCACACAGCAGGCAATTATGATGTCAGAGAGGGTGGGATCAGCCTGTTTGTCTAAGGGCTCAAGTAAAAATAACTTGTACATCTTCCATCTCATCTTCAGGCCGTTTTGGGCCGATTGTGAGGTTACAAAATCCTCAAATTAGCGCTGCTAGTCCTGCGGTTTTGTAACCTCAC
>JAYEFH010000166.1:0-3041 GCA_034658555.1 Thermodesulfobacteriota bacterium
CTCAAGAGAGCCATTCAGCGCTACATCGAAAATCCGCTGGCCCTTAAAATCCTTGAGGGAACCTTCAAAGAGGGAAACAATATTCTGATAGATACTGATGAAAATGGCCATGTATCATTTCGGAAAAGATGAACATCGAACGTCTAACATCAAATATTGAATGGAAAAAATGAAGAAACAGAAATAGCCGTTGAATGTCGGGTATTGGATGTTCGTTTTTCTTTCGACGTTAGACGTTTGACGTTCATCTTTCAAAACAGTTCCGTATGGTATAAACATAACCTCTGAGTCCCCACAAAAAACGAGCTGTGAATTTTTGTTTTTGGATTAGTGCAAAAACGTTCGTTTCTGTTATACTAATTTTATCTTGCTGAATAAGAACTTGATGGGCCTTGTTTTTCTCCGGCCAATGTGCGATTATTTACAGCAATACCCCAATTCATAGATAAAAAATTTGGAAAAGGATGATGAATTATGACAAGAACTAAAAGCAGGCCTTATACAGTAGATGATGTTCGCCATATCTACAAAAACTACTCAAACATGACCGCAGTTGAAATCGCAGACGAACTCGGTATCAGCAAAGCTCAGGTCTCGAAAATCGTTACAGAGCTTCGAAAACAGGGAATTGATCTACCAAAGAAAAAACGTGAGAATCCGGTTGAGATATTTATCCGGGAGGAGCCCAACCTTAAACTCAATTCTTAATACATACGGTATAGATAATTGAGGGATTGTAAATTTAGGGATTGAGGAATTAAAGGCATTTCTCTGATCCCAATCCCTAAATCCTCCAATTCCTAAATTCCTCACTTTGTACTATCAGTGTCTTTTTGCTGAAAAAGCGGGAGTTTGACAATAACTACGGTCTGGCCATCCTCGGCCCGGATATCGATTTTTCCGTGGTTGCCTTGCACAAACCTATAAATGATGTTTAAACCACGACCCCTTACTTCACCTTTTTTGACCTGATCAATTTTTTCCTCTGGTATCTCTCCTGTATTTCTGATCTCGAGACAGGCCATGGTCTCCTTTACATAACAGCGCATGGACAGAGCGCCTCCCTGTTTCGGGATGGCATTGGCAGCGTTGTTCATAAGATTGTCCAGTACTCGTTCCAGACCGAAACGTGAACAATAGACTAATATCTCTGTTTCAATTTCCGGAGGCTCTATCCGGATATATTTGCGCCATGATTGCCGAGTGGCTTCCTCGTTGAGGCGGAACCGCTCTCCGGCGATCTCACCGAAATTCAGGATCTCTTCCCTGCCCTCCAATCTCATGGCCAGAGCTATATCCTGCATACGGACCGTTTCCTTAAGGATGATGTCCAGGTATGTGACCAACTTGTTCCGTATCACCTCAAGGTCTTCTGATTCCATCAGGTTCCTGGCCCTGGAGGCAAATCCTGTAATAGCAATCGCAGGATTCTTAAAATCGTGTATAATGTCGTCCAAAAGTTCTAACCGCAAGGCCTTCATGACTTCTTTTCCAAAAAAAGTCAGCAGATTTACCTCTTCGTTCATAAAGGATGACTTCTGATCCGTAGCATAAAAGGTCATCAGATAACGAGTGACCCCGTTAATCTTAAGAGGTATTATCAGGATGGAATAAATGTGATACTTTTCAACAAATTCCCGCATGCCTGAGCTGGTAAACCGGCTTTTTTCAGGATCTTTGATCAATAGATAGGCAGGATCGATCCGCTCAAACGGCTGGTCTCCGTATTCCTGCGCCCCGTGGATCGCGGTTTGAAAATACGGATGGTGGCTCACTGTAAAGGTATAGCCCAATCGGTGATACGTTTTGTCCATGGGATACCCTGCCTCAACACGGACAAACTTCTGGTCCTTGGACACTGAAAACAGGGAACAACTCTTGACCTGTAGATATGGCTCAAGCTTGGGGATGAGGTCCATGAACAGGTCCTTCAACTTGATCCCTTCCCGGTTACTCAACTTAACAAAAATTCTGTCTACTATCTTCTCCTTGTGAGCATTCAGCCTCTGTAAGGCCAGGATTTTCCTTTTGGCCAGGACATAGGTTACACGGCGGGCCAGAAGCTCGGCATGGATGATCTCAAATGGATCAAACTTCCGGTTATCCTCCTTGTAATAAATTTGAATGGAGCCGAGAACGTCTCCTTCCGAACCTAAAAACTTTGGAAACTGAAGAGGAACCGCCAAAAGGGAATGAAATCCTTTATCTTTCACGATGCTTTTAATCTTAAAGTACGGATCTTCAAGGAGGTTCGATATAGCGATGCTTCTGTTTTCCCGAACCACCCGTCCTGAGATGGAATCCTCAAAAGGGATGGCAATTTTACATTCTGCTTCAGGAATCTGGTGTGTGCCGAGGCAGGTCATACTCAGGGATTTGGGATCAAAGAGTCGTATGGATGCGGCTTCGGCCTTAAGAATATTTGCGATTTTTTCTGCAGCAATCTCAAGAATCTTTTTTTCTTCAAGTCCGGAATCAATCTCAATAATTTCTTCAACATCAAGAATAATGCCGGAGAGGACCCCAACCAGATATTCCTGCTCGATGGAACGGGCCAGATCCAGACGCTCTGAATGAGTCAGATTCTGAAGTAACTGATGGTTTTTGAGAAATTCGAAAAATTTTTCTTTCATATGGCTTTTTTCCGAAAAAAATTAGTAAGAGTATAATTTCGATAACTGATAACCTAACAACCAATATTATAGAAAATATTATAGAAATCAACTCTCCATGCCGATGTATAAAAAAATAGCTCTTTGTAGTCCAAAAAAGATCATACAGCAGGGCAATGAACACCCGGCGAAAAGGCAAACAGCCTGTAAAAAATGATGTCTTCTTAAGGTATATAGCATGATGGACCAACCACCTATTAAAAAAACGCAGAATGTCGAGCATCAGGGGAATGACTTCCTCTGTCCGCCCAGACAAGAGACAGATGAAGTCCAGGCCCTGCGTATAATTCTCCGCATGGCAGAGGCAGTAAGCCAGTGTATCTCTCAAGAGGAAACCTGTAAGCGTATCATAAACATATTCATCGAAGA
>JAYEFH010000167.1:0-12673 GCA_034658555.1 Thermodesulfobacteriota bacterium
GATGCGAAGAGGCAAAAGAGGAACATCGAACATCGAACGTCCAACGTTGAACAAATTAAAAAAGCAAAGGCATTTTTGGATATTAGACTATGAGTGTGGATAAAAAAACCCTGGAAAAACCCTGGGGCGGTAGATTCCAGGAGGCCACTGAAAGAATGCTGGAGGAATTCTCAGCCTCTGTCCACTATGACCGCAGACTGTATCGCCAGGACATAGCAGGCAGCAAGATTCACGCCCGCATGCTGGCAAGACAGGGGATTATCTCAGATAAAGACGCAGAGGCCATAATTAAGGGCCTTGGCGAGATAGAGGAGGAAATCGCGTCAGGAGACTTTGTCTGGAGCCATGAGCTTGAGGATGTACATATGAACATCGAGCAGGCCCTGGTTGAGCGCATCGGAGAGGCCGGGAAAAGGCTCCACACAGCCAGAAGCCGTAATGATCAGGTTGCAGCGGACATCAGGCTCTACCTGAGGGAAGAAATCGATCGCCTGGATGGACTCCTTTCGTTGCTGCAGGAAGCGCTTTTGCACCAGGCAAGGGCCCACCAGGACCTGATACTCCCTGGCTACACCCATCTCCAGAGGGCCCAGCCTGTTCTTTGGCCTCATCATATGCTGGCCTATTTTGAGATGTTTATGCGTGACAGGGACAGGCTCCAAGACTGCAGAAAGAGACTAAATATTTGTCCCCTTGGAAGTGCGGCCCTGGCCGGGACCGGCTTCCCGATAGACAGGGAATACGTGGCTGAGGAGCTGGGCTTCCACGGAATTACTGCTAACAGCCTGGACGCTGTGAGCGACAGGGACTTTATTATTGAATTTCTGGCAACGGCAAGCATTGTAATGGCCCATTTGAGCAGGCTGTCTGAAGAACTGATTCTGTGGACCTCTGCAGAGTTCAGTTTTGTGGATCTGCCTGACAGCTTCTGTACCGGCTCAAGCATCATGCCCCAGAAAAAGAATCCCGATGTGCCCGAACTGGTGCGCGGAAAGACCGGCAGGGTCTATGGCCACCTGATGTCTCTTCTTACTATTATCAAAGGCCTTCCCCTTGCCTACAACAGGGACCTCCAGGAAGACAAAGAAGCACTTTTTGACACGATTGATACTGTATACGCCTCAGTGGAAATAATGGCTGCCCTGGTGGCCAGGCTGGTCCCAAGGAAAGAGCATATCTCCCGGATCGTGACGCAGGGTTTTCTTACTGCCACTGATCTTGCTGATTACCTTGTGAAAAAAGGCATGCCTTTCAGGCAGGCCCATTCAGTGGTCGGCAAGGCGGTTTCCCTGTGCATTTCCCAGGGCAAAGAGTTTACGGATATGAGTCTTGAAGACCTAAAGGCCTTTTCTTCTCTTATAGACGGGGATATATTTGAGGTGCTGTCAATAGAGGGCTCTGTGGGAACAAGGCGCTGTCCCGGAGGCACAGCACCTGAGCGGGTAGCCGAGGCACTGGCAAAGGCGGAGGGCAAAAGATAACACATGAATAATATCGCCCGGATAATTTCTTGGAAAAGGCTAATTATTTTTGCCTTTTGCATCTTACTGGTGTCCTGTGGGCGCAAGGCACCACCCGTCCCTCCCGGTACCCTCCGGCCCAAGGCTATCAAGGACTTGAGCTATAAGGTTATCCCGGATGGCATTGAGCTGAAATGGAGTGTCCCTGTAAGAAACAGAGACGGCAGCCCCCTTGTCAGGATCAAGGGCTTTAGGCTGTTAAAGGCAGAGATACCGCTTGAGGAGTATTGTGAGGGGTGCCCGCCGCCTTTTGGGCAGCTTATTGAGGTCCCCTTTGATGCAAAACCGGAAGAAGCAAGGAAGATGGTCTATGAAGACCGGACCGTACGTTCCGGCATGCAATATATATACAAGGTCTGTACTGTAAAGGGCTGGCTGAATGTCAGTGATACGTCGCATCAGGTCTCTCCGGCCTGGCACGTTTTGCCATCCGCGCCTTCAGGGTTCGTGGTCCAGTTAACCAAAGACGGGATTTATCTCTCCTGGCAGGCACCCTCAAAATGGACAGATGGCAGGCCAGTGGACAAAGGACTTTTATACAGGATCTACCGGGCCGGAACAGGGACGGATAAATGGAAGATCCTCCCTGGCTTAGTGGATTCCACAGGCTATCTCGATCTCTCGGCAAAAAAGAGGGCCAGCTATCAATACAGGGTGGCGGCAGTTCTACCATATCACGGCACTGAGATTGAGGGACTCTGTACGCCTGAAACCACAATACAGCCGGCAGATATTATACCGCCGGCAGCACCTGTGGGCTTGGTGGCTATCCGGTCTGCCGATGGAGTTGAACTCTTCTGGCAGGAAGAAACAGAGTCTGATATTTCAGGCTATATGGTATACAGAAAAGGACCGAATGGACTAATAGACAAACTGAACAACAAGCCCTTACCTGTATTCAGGTTTTTGGACCGGACTATTTTGCCCGGTGGAATATATTCTTATTGGATAACTGCAGTGGACAAGGCAGACCCGCCGAACGAAAGCCCTTTGTCTGATATTGCAGTGGTGGAGGTTGTCAAAGAAACCCCTGAACCCTGAACCTTACGAGCAATGAATCACTTCAATTATAAAAACAAGGAACTATACTGCGAGAACGTACCGGTAAAGGAGATAGCCGGTAAGGTAAAGACTCCTTTCTATTTGTACAGCTCGACCACACTGACTCGTCACTTCAATGCCTTTGATAGGGCCTTTGCCATGCATCCGCACTTGATATGTTTTGCTGTCAAGGCAAACAGTAACCTGGCTGTATTAAATCTCCTGGGGAAATCAGGGGCCGGCGCTGATATTGTCTCAGGAGGGGAGCTTTACCGGGCACTCAAAGCAGGAATCCCGGCAGACAGGATCGTATACTCCGGTGTCGGCAAGACCGAAAAGGAGATCCGCGAGGCCGCAAAGGCGGATATCCTCATGTTTAATGTGGAGTCTATGGAAGAGCTGGATGCCATCTCCAGACAGGCGCGATGCCTTAAATGCCGTGTCAGGGTCTCTTTCAGAGTAAACCCTGATGTGGATGCAAATACCCATCCATATATTTCAACCGGCCTTAAGAAAAACAAGTTCGGCCTGCCCATGTCCCAGGCACGGGAAGCTTATAAGGTTGCATCAGACAGAGATGAGCTTGATGTAGTGGGGATAGACTGCCACATAGGTTCTCAGTTGATCCGGGTTGAGCCATTTGTGGACGCAATAGGGAGAATTAAGTCCCTGCTGCAGGAACTTGAGGGCTTTGGAATAAGACTCAAGTTCATCGATGTGGGTGGCGGTCTTGGCATAAGATACCATGACGAAATTCCACCTGAGCCTGACGATTACGCCAGGGCACTCCTGTCTGAGGTCAAGGAGATCCCTCACTGCCTGATTTTAGAACCCGGAAGGTCTATTGTCGGCAACGCAGGCATTTTGGTGACAAAGATACTATACACAAAGAATACTGAGGAAAAGCGATTTTATGTTGTTGATGCCGCCATGAATGATCTTGTCCGTCCCAGTCTTTACGAGGCGTATCACGAGATACTGCCTGTAATAGAGACCGACAGGCATTTACATCCGGCAGACGTGGTGGGGCCTATATGTGAGACAGGGGACTTTCTCGCCAGAGAACGGCCTATGCCGGACCTTGATCAAGGCAGTTTGCTCGCGGTCATGAGCGCAGGGGCTTACGGTTTTACCATGTCTTCCAACTACAACTCAAGGCCAAGAGTCTCAGAAGTCATGGTAAAGGACGATCAATTCAAGGTAATCAGAAAGCGTGAGACCTATGCAAGCCTTTTGCGGGGAGAAACCGTTTGGTGATTTAGTGATTTATGAAGCCCCTTTCTTTTAAAAAAATGCACGGGAGTGGAAATGATTTTATCCTGATAGACAACCGTAAAGGCAATATAAAGGACTCCCGGGGGTCTGATCTGGCCGCATTTCTATGCAGGCGTAAGCTTGGAGTGGGAGCAGACGGCCTCATACTTATTGAGAATTCGCACAGGGCGGATTTTAAATGGCGTTTTTTCAATGCCGATGGCAGCAAAGCAGAGATGTGCGGAAACGGCGGGCGTTGCGCGGCCCGATTTGCCTGTGTGACAGGCATTGCCCAGCGGAAACTCAGTTTTGAGACAGAGGCGGGAATCATACACGCAGATGTCAATGGGTCCACTGTAAAGCTTCAACTCCCCCAACCAAAGGACCTCAAGCTGGACGTGCCTGTAGAAATACACAGTGAGACTTTTTCTCTTCATTGCCTGAACACCGGCGTACCACATGCAGTATATTTAACACCGGCCCTGGAATCAGTCCCTGTTTTCGAGTGGGGACGGCTTATAAGGTTTGATCCCTGTTTTCAACCCGCAGGCACTAATGCCGACTTTGTTCAAATATTCGACAGACACAATATCCAGATCCGGACCTATGAGCGGGGGGTGGAGAATGAGACCCTGGCCTGCGGTACCGGGGCAGTAGCCAGTGCCATACTTTCCGCCTGCAAAGACCTGACAGAAAGTCCGATCAAGGTAAAAACGCAAGGCGGCGAGGTGCTGATTGTCTACTTCCATCTGGATGGGCAAGAAGTCAGGGACGTCCTCCTTGAAGGAGAAACCGTTTTGGTCTACTCCGGGACAATCAATACCACTGCCAAATAGGCCCATCAGTTGGAATGGGTTGTTCAGCGGGAATGGGCTGTTCAGTGCTTGATGCCTGCGGGATGATAGCGGCAACCTGTTCCTTTTCGATTTCCGGTGGCGGATATGAAAGGGTTGAGGCAGGGGCAGGAAGGGGTTCAGGCGGCATAACCGGAAGTTTCTGAGTATATGATTCTTGGTCTGAAGGCGTAGAAATTCGGTCTGATTTGCCGGAGTCCTTGTCATATTGCCTGATCAGCAGGTCAGGATGCATCCTTGCTATGCTTAGGTTTTCAGCCTGGGCTGTTTCCTCTTGTGACAATTTCTGAGGAGCCTTTTGGTCGTCCTTGGTGTCAGGTCCCGCTGTTACGAATTTTGGATTATTCAGGATATGGTTTGCTGCCTGGGTTGCAAAATTTTCGATCCTGGACGGTACTTCGTCAAGAGACGCGGGAGAGAAGACAAGAGAAAATAATGGAGACTCGGAATCTGCCTGCAGCAAGTCCATGTCTATTGTTACGTTTTCCCCTTCTGTGATTATCTTGCCGGTGACGACATAGTCTACTCCGAGCTTGCCGGCCATGCCTTTTGCATCCAGAGAGGGAATAAACCCCTGTCTCTTGCCGGTTATACGCTGGATCTCAAGGGAATCAATAACAGAGACGCTATCCGAGGCCAACCTGTTGCTCAAGACCTCTTCTGTGGCAGGGCCAACGTAGGATAATGGACCTGCAGAACTGATATCGAATGGAAGCACTGCGATCTTGACTTCATGCTGAGCAGCTTCGAGATTTACAGAACAAAGGGCCAGGGTAATAAACAAGCCCAGCCCGGCCATGAATGTTCTCTGAATACGGTTTTTTATCATGTTTATTGAGTCCTTTCCGGGTCCTTATTGCACCAACTTGGCCATATTTTGTTTTGCGCCTTCGGAATTCTGTGCCATAAGATTCTGTCTTTTCATCTTTTCTATCAGGGTGGTCCTGTTCATCTTCAGTAACTTGGCAGCTTGGTTCTTGACCCATCCCGTTCGGTCCAGGGCTTGGAGAATTAAAGTTTTTTCAAGGAGTCCCACGGCAGAGCTGAGAGAAAGCCCGTCTTCCGGCAGGGTGGCCATATATGGATCCGCAACCGGAAGTTGTCCGGCCGACTCCAGGATACTGTTCGGGACATCTCTAACTGTTATCATGGGGCCGTCGGCAAGTATCACCATACGTTCTATTATATTTTCAAGCTCCCTTACATTGCCGGGCCAGTCATATGCTGTCAGGCATCTAATGACATCCTTTTCTATACCCTCTATGCATATCCTCTCACCAGAACAGAATTTCAGAAGGAAATGCTGAATTAATAAGGGAATATCCTCAGAACGTTTCTTCAGTGGAGGTATGTGTATAGGGATTACGTTCAGACGATAGTACAAATCATCTCTGAAAGTACCTTTATGAAAAGCCTCTTCAAGATCAATATTAGTGGCTGCTATAATCCTGACATTGATATGGATGGTCTTGACTCCGCCGACCCTTTCAAACTGACGTTCCTGCAGGAAACGCAAAAGCTTGACCTGAAGGACCGGGCTCATTTCTCCAATTTCATCTAAAAAGATTGTTCCTTTATGAGCAAGCTCAAACCGACCTATTCTGGTATTTATTGCATGGGTAAAGGCCCCTTTTTCATGGCCAAAAAGTTCGCTTTCCAGGAGTTCCCCGGGTATGGCAGCACAATTCACAGGGATAAATGGCCTGTCCTTGCGTTCACTGTTGTAATGTAGTGCATGGGCGATAAGTTCTTTTCCTGTACCTGATTCGCCGGTAATCAGGACCGTGCTGTCTGCTTTGGCAACTTTTTCTACCAGCTCAAAGACCTCCTGCATGGTCTTGCTGGCGCCCACTATACGATCAAAACCGTGGATGTCTCGCAGTTCCTGCCTGAGTGACCGGTTCTCCCTCCTGAGTTCTCTTACTTCAAGGGCCTTATCTATTACAACAATGACCGCGTCCAGCTTGACAGGCTTTGTAAGATAGTCAAAGGCACCTTGACGCATGGCCTCCACAGCCCCCTGTATGGTCCCAAAACCGGTAATTATTATACAGATGGTCTCTGGGGAATGTTCCTTAAGAAAGCATAGGACATCCATCCCATTCTTTCTGGGCATGGCGAGGTCAGTGATCACTACATCGAAAAAATTTTTACCTAATTTATCTATAGCTTCTTGCCCGTCACAAGCTATGTCTACGGCAAAGCCCTCACGTCTTAAGACTTCCGACATGCTGAATCGAATTTCAGGGGCATCGTCTACAACTAGTATTGATTCGTTACGCATACTTACTCTGACCATTCTGACATTGAGGTCATGATTAAATGATAAGACATCCTTTATGGCAAGCCAAAAGTAGGTTACACTTTGTTCATCCTATATTTTGGCAGTGCAATTAGAAACTTGAAATTGGGAAAAATACTAAAGATATAGATGTATTACCTGATTTCGAATTTCCAGTTTCGACATCAGCACTCAATTCTATAATGCACTCTTTTGGGGAATAAGTGTAAACCGGCGAATGAAGGATACCAATGATGAGTAAGATTACATAAGGCATGAGGGAGTGTCAATTAATTTGTGACAATTTTTTGACACTCCTATATTGTTTGCGGTTTTTTTGCTGTTGAACCCTGAACCTTTGAAGGTTTACTATAAGCCAGCGGATAGAACAGGGCATTCAGAAGGTATTAAACGGACTTCCCTGGTATTTTTCTTGTTGTCCGGGACAATGTGCTCAGACAGCGCTGTTGCAGCATCTTTCCATTGATACCACTGTTGGGGATAGCTGAGTATATAGTCCTCAAGCCTGTTCCATGCTCTGACAGACAAAGGTTCATATTTGCCACCATCTGCAAGGGGATCTATACATAATGTAAAGCCACCTTTTTCTCGCCTTATGAGTCCCAAAAGTGCGGGCACTTTGGCCCTGCGTTGTAAGAAGTCCAGTGTCCTGTCCTGTGGCATCTTGTGGCCAAAGACTGAGATTTGCTTATCAGGGTGCGGGCGCCATTCTGAGAATTCGTCGCATTCTGTGATCAGTATTCTACCGTTCTTAATGGCTCGAAGTGCCTTGAATGTCACTTTAGGTTCAGCCGCATCTATCAATATGACATCAAATTCTTTTGCCTTTTTTATAAGTTCTTCTTTCAGCTTTTTGGTCTTGAATCGGCATATCAATGCGATTTTGTAGCCGTTCATGGCCAATGACAGTGGAAGGAACTCTACCGCCCCGAAATGTCCGGTAACAAGGATGCATCCTTTGCCTGTTTTTGCGATTTTATCCAGACATGCCTTGTTTTGGATATGCAGGCGCAGGCGCAAAAAATCAATCATCTCAGATAAAGGTCTATGGGCCATCACCAATTTTTCAAAGTAATGATCAAAAATTCCCATACAGGTTTTGTAAAACAAGGATTGTTCGAGATTAAATCTCAGAACATGGTTCAGGCAAAGTGCTATTTTTTTTCTATCAGTCCGTTTGAAGGAAAAATATAAAAAACCAAGTAGATATAGGTAAATGCGTAAGCAGGTGAAAGGTAACAACTGAGCCAGTTTTACATTGAAGGAAAGCTGAAAAAACTGACTTAGGCCAAAACCGGCAACATTGGGTATCCCACGCATCATGTCCTCCTTTGTACGATGTTATTGTAAGAATCGTATTATGTAGTTTTTTATAATTACTTAATATTTTATAATTATTTCCATCTTTCTCCTTTCAGCACTACAGGCAAAGAAAATATGGTGTGAATTATAAAGACATAATATATTTTATAAAAATGTAGCACGTCTTATAAGACATGTGCTAAGCTGATCAAATTTTTTAAGGAAATTTTGTTTTTCTTCTAAGATTCCGGAAAAAAACAAGATTTTTCTACTGGTTGAAAAAGAAGCGTCAGGGAATGAAGTAACAGTTCGACCTATTAGTGTTACTGATTCATATTATTATGCAGAATTGGTGCCCCTCATTTATGCTGGTTCTGGTAATGTACAGGGGCTTGCCCAAAAGCTATGAGAAAGCTATAATTAGCTTTATTTATTAGTCTTTGTTGTTAATATATTCTTGGTTGCGACTTCTAAAAGAGCATAGCTATGCCTTGAAATATATTGTCCTCTTCTATTGGTCCTCAGTTTTGACTTAAATGCGTTAAAAAATTGACAGTAGAATAATTCCATATGGATAAGCACATCGGCTGTATTAATTCCCTTGCCATCATTGAATATGTCGAGGAGAGAGAACCCGGAAAATCAGCTCAGCTCTTTGAAGATCTGGGTCCGGAAATGGCAGGGATATCCAACCCAAAGGCATTCCTTTCTGATCTAAACAACTGGATTTCATCCAGTCTGATGATACTGATTTGGGAGAGGGCCAGGATGATTTTGGGCGACGAGGATGCAGCCTACAAGATAGGTTTTAATTCCGTATTGAAGCAGCATCTGGGCTATATTCAGAAGATTATAATTTATGCCTTTGGTAATCCATCTAAGGGAATCAAGCAGCTCCAGAGGATAAATGACCATTTTAATAAGACAAAAAAGGTGCAATTGCTCAGTTCTTCCCGTAACGGCTCCGTAGTGCGCCTTGTCTGGGCAAAAGGTATCCCTCTAAGCCGTGATTTTTGTTCTTTCAACAAAGGCGTTTATGAGGCGATTCCCACCATATGGGGCATCCCTCCTGCCCGCCTGGAAGAGACCAAGTGTTTCTTCAGCGGAGATGAGTACTGCGAATACCATCTCCAGTGGGAGACTCAGAACAGGATAAGAGACATATATCACAGGATATTCACGCCCTGGAAGATATTTCAGGACAGCAGAAAGGAGCTTGAGAGGGATAAGGAAATCCTCAGGGATAAGTATAATCAGGTCTATCAACTCAACCAGGACCTGCAGCGAAAGGTGGATCAGCTCACCACCCTTCAGGAGTCCGGCACTGCCATCCTTTCTACACTGAAGATGGAAGAACTCCTGGATATGATACTCAAACGGCTTCTGGAGGTAGCCCACCTCGACAGGGCTGGGATATTTCTGTTTGATGAAGACAAAGACAGCCTGATCCTAATTCACGCAGTGGGGGTGGAACCCGATGCCCTGTCAGATCTTAAGGAGTATCAAATACCCCTGGCCAAGAGGAACAATATCATTGCCCGTACTGCCAGAGGAAAAAGATCTGTCCTGATAAAAGATGTGAAAAAAATGTTCCTTAATCCACAGAACCCCCTTTTGTTGAGGTTAAAGCCAAAGGCCTTTGTCTTGGTGCCCATGACTGTACGGGGCCGGTTAATCGGTATCATGCTGGGGGATAATCAAAATGATCGGGATTTTGTCACGGAAATTGACAAGAACTTTCTTACCAGTTTTGCCAACCAAATTGCCATGGCCCTTGAGAATGCAAACCTCTACAGAAAGCTTGAAGATTCAGAGCGCAAGTATCGGGAGATCGTAGAGAATGTTAACGAGGGCATATGGATACTGGATGGGAACGGGACAATCAGGTTTTCAAACTGCCACCTGGGAGACATGCTGGGCTATGAGAATTTGGTGGATCACAGCGTATACAGTCTTGTAAACGAAGAAGGGAAAAAGATATTTCTTCGAGTACTTATGGAGAATATGAGGGGTAGAACAGCCAAGGAGGAGATTGTATTGCAGCGGAAGTCAGGTGACCCCGTAAGTGTTCTGATCAGCAGTGTTCCTATCATGACAGACGATCAGTATGGTGGCTGCCTAGCCATGTTAACTGACCTGACGGATAAAAAACGCATTGAAAGCAGATTATTGCAGGCCCAAAAGCTTGAATCCATCGGGACTATGGCCGGCGGCATAGCACATGACTTCAATAACATACTTACTGGTATCCTTGGCTATATAAATCTTCTAAAGCTGAAAACAGGGGAAGAGTCTGATATAAGACGCTATGCAGATATTATCGAACGGTCCAGCCTGAGGGCTGCCGATCTGGTGACAAAGCTTCTGGCTTTCAGTCGTGACAGCCGGCCCGGGCCATCCCTTGCGTCTGCGGTCAATGAGATTGTGCAGGAAACACTGGAATTAATGAAAAGCTCTTTGCCCGAGAATATAGAGACGGGTTTCTCTCTTCAGGAAAATCTCCCTTTGATTAAGTGTGACCCCACCCAGGTCCAGCAGGCCATTTTAAATATATGCCTCAATGCTCTGGATGCCATGCCTGATGGAGGGCGCCTTTTGGTCGCCACGATTGAAGTCGGATACAAAAAAATTCGTGCCCGTTGCCCGGATTTCATAGTACATCCCGGTCATTATGTTTGCGTAAGCATCAGTGATACCGGGATTGGCATTGATCCGGAAGTAAGGGACCGGATATTCGATCCTTTTTTTACAACCAAAGAAGTAGGCAAGGGGTCCGGGCTTGGGCTTGCCATGGCATACGGGATTGTAAAAAGCAGTGAAGGATGTATCCACGTTAAAAGTGAGAATGGACAGGGAACCACTTTTGAACTCTTTTTCCCTGTCACAGAGTCTGCCCCAGAGCTTGCAGAAAAACCCAAAAAAAACCAGGCATTGGCCGGATCAGAGACCATCTTAGTAGTTGACGATGAAGAAATTGTCAGGGATCTGACACTGGAGATCCTTTCCGCTTATGGTTACAATGTGTTGCTGGCACAGGACGGGCTGGAGGCCATACATGTCTATAAGGCCTTCGGACACACTATTGACCTTGTACTCATGGACATGATTATGCCCCGGATGGGTGGTAAAGAGGCCTATGAGAAGCTCAAGGAAATCAATTCTGATATTAAGGTATTATTCTGTAGCGGCTATGGCTCAGATCATCAGGTATGTGAAGAATTGAGAGAGAGCGGTCTGTCTTATTCCAGCAAACCTTTTACAGCAGACGAGTTAGTCAGGAAAGTGCGGCAGGTCCTGAATCATGAAGATGCAAGTTTCTGACGAGCAACGCAGCCATCGGACAAAAGATGGGTTTTACAAGCGGCTCAGAGGAATTTGTCAAAGATCCGTTTTGTTGCCTGTACTACATCAGCGTTGGCTGAAAGCTTCAGCAGGGATTCCTGCTGAAGCTCACTTTGGAAAATATCGTCGCTTGCCGGAACACAGCCTCCAAACAGGAGATCGGTATTTTGCATGACCTCCTGTATCTGGTTTTCCAGTGCTGTCGGCAGGTCATTCGGCACCCTGTTTACTATAAGCACTTTATTCCTTACTTCTACTTTTAATGCCTTTGTAAGGTCGGCTATGCGCGCCGCTGTGACTATTCCCCGGATTGAGGGGTCAGATACAACAAATAAGGTGCATATTTTCCGGAGATTTAAGCGGCTCAAGTGCTCCATTCCCGCCTCATTATCGACTATGAGGTAACGGTAACTCCTTGCCAGCCCTTCTATTATTTGTGCCAGGATCGTGTTGGCCATGCAGTAGCAGCCAGGGCCTTCGGGCCGACCCATGACCAGCAAATCAAAACCTTTGGCCTCTATAATGGCCCGGTTTATGTACATCTCCATATAGTCTTTTTTGGTCATGCCGAAAGGTGTCTCTGTCTTCATCCTCTCCCTGAGGTCTCCCAAGCTGGTCTCCACTGAAAGGCCAAGGAGTTCATTAAGATTTTCATTGGCATCGGCATCCACGGCCAATACCGGAGTCAGGCCTTTCCCCACAAGGTATCTGATCAGAAGAGCACTGATGGTAGTCTTGCCTGTGCCACCTTTACCTGCCATGGCAAGTATCCGGGCTGTTCCAGGACTATGGGTGTTAGAAATCAAATTCAACGGCCAAGTAAGGGGCTATTGCCCCTAATAATTTTGGATTCAAAGGGCTGTTAATGGTATCAAGTTCCTCGACGGAAAGGAGAAAACCAAGACTCTGGCGGAATTGAATGACTCTGCATGCAGTAATCTCACCTATGCCGGGAAGCAGGGTCAGATCCTCAAAGGATGCGCTGTTTATATCCATGGGACGAAAAAATAGTAACCTCCTTGCGCTACAAGCCTCCTGTAGGTTATCTGCAATAACTG
>JAYEFH010000168.1:0-3027 GCA_034658555.1 Thermodesulfobacteriota bacterium
CAAGGATTATATGTGCCCCTACCTTTGGAGACCATGTTATAGGGTCTCCGGGCACTGGTAATAACGAACTGGGGACTGCTGTTACCCCCATAGCCGCCCACTTTTTGGCAAAGACCGCACCGCCGTCCATAAACCAGGGGAAGGTCTTGATGGCAGGGGATACAAATTGGAATAGTATAAATCCTGCGAGTGCACATACCAGGAATGCAAATAGCCCTTTGAGCAGGTATGTATCCCTCACCAGATAGTAATCCCTCATTCCGCCTATAAAGCACATCCTTGCCCGCTGGCCGAGGTATCCCATTATTAATCCCAGAAACATAGTGGCAATTGGTGGTAATAAGTCCATTGTTATCTCCTCAGGTCAATTTTCTCAGTACCTGGCACCCCACAAAAACCCCTACTACGATCATTATGAGGCCTATAAAAGCGGTTATATCCAGGTATACAGCCTTAAGCGCTGTCCTGACTGGACAGCCGCCAAAGGTCAGGGCTGATATCATAACCAGTATCCCCAGAAAAAACTCCGCCCACGGTTTCTGCCACCACACCCTCATGACTTTCCACTTAAACTCCTTATTGACACGGGCAGCAATAACTGCCCCAATCAATATCCCTACAATGGTAAGCAGGGGAAATTTATAAGAGACCGGTCCACCAGGTATTATCAGGACACCACCGGCTTTTAGACCATATATCGGGGATATATGAGCGACAATCCAGTTCACCAGGTCTCTCATATGGCAGGCGATACAGATACCATAGGCCGGTGGGGGGATTACATGAAAGAATGCCTGGCCGGCAGCACCCAATAAGCCAAAAATGCCTCCTGCTATTGCGGCTGTCATGCGCATAATCTAACCTCCTTTAATGCATCTGGAATTTTATCTATTATGTGTGAAATCGATGTGGAAGGATCAGGCTGTGCCAACTTACCTGCAATACGATTGATTCCGGCTGCCTTTATGCAGGCATCAATCTTGTCATAGCCCCCGTAAATGAGGGCAGACAGAATCCCGGTCAGGCTGTCCCCTGTCCCTCCGATTGCTTCCATGGCGGAAATAGAAGGCTCATCAATGGTTTCAACCACTTCACCCTCTTCTACAACGTAATCTACAGGCCCCTTCACCAATAATATCTTTGGGGTATTCCCACTCTCATAAGCCTTCTTTATCAAGGTGAGAACTTCGGACGCATCTAACTTAAATAGAAGATGTTCCACATAGGCAGGGTGCGTGGCCTTGGGATCTGCCAAATAGGCCATTTCACCTGCGTCAGGAGTAAAGATATCAATTTCTTGTGCAAGTCCTGCCGCCTTTGCGGCATACATGGCACCTGCATCCGCAATCAAGGTCATTCCTTTACGTCTTTTTCCCGGAGAATTAAGAATATTTCTGATTCCGGGTATATCGGGCATGATATAATGCATGGCCAAAACCGTAATATCCAGCGTTGCCAGGTTAGCGGCCATATAGTTATAAAGCTCTTTACTCCTTTTCCCGTCTCCAATATCTCCGGCGGTAACAAAGTAGGGTGGTTCTAAGTTAAGAGCTTTGCAGGTAATGCAGGCTGATGCCACCATAACGCTGGTGCCTAAGCTGGGCGTGACCTCAAAATCTTCTACTTTAAGATGTCCACCTTCGAATGTTGCCTTCCCTGTCTTTAGTCCCATTTCATCAAAAGGGAGGGTACCCATGATAGCAAACAAGATCAGGTATACTCCCTTGACTGCTGACTCTTCACCATGCTCAAGCCCTTTTGATATGCCTTTTCTAACATATAGGCACAAAGGGAGTAGCCATTCTCTCCGGGATTTTCCACCTCCGTTATGTTGTTTCCTACCAGGCTTACAGCCAAATAGGGAACATCGGGACAGCCTCCACCTGAAATGTTTACGATGGTGCCTTTTTCTTTATCCACTGTTATCTTCATATTGGCTGCCGTCACCATAAGATACCTTCCAAAGTCCTTTTCCTTGGTTATATCCAAAGGCTTCTGAGACAAGGTATCCAGGGACACTATATCTAAGGGGCTAAGCCCGCTTCTTTTAAGCAGCCTTTCTACACCTAATTGATCAATAAGATTAAATTCTACTGCCAGGTCACAACCCTTCCGAATTTCAGGCGGAGGTGCTACGCCTCTCACCCCATAACCAAAGCTCTTTAGCATCTTTTCTGCCTGCATGGCCTCTGATACCTCGTTTAAGATGATCAAGCCTTTCCCCTTTTCAAGTGCCTCTTTTTTTCTAGGTCCGAGTTTTTTCCTTATACTATCCAATATTTTCATATGCCTTCCTCATCCACTGAATGCAGGCAGGAGCATCTTGGGATGTCGTCATAGACTCCAAGTGAAATTGATAACAATTTTTATATCAAGATGATCAATAGGTCAAATAGGAATAATCAATGCCAAACAGAAGGGTTATTGGATTTGTCTATGAGATGTGCTCCTTGCGGCCTTGGAATACGTGCGGAGCAGCGTCTGACCACTTTTTTCTCTTCTACCTAGCTATTTGTCTTTGGGAAAGATTAAAGAACTGGTCAGAAAAGGGATGCAAGTCTTCCAGCCTCCCTATCTGTTCTATACGTCCTTTAAGGATGACGGCCATTCTATCGGCCACCTCCTTTGCCTCGGTGATGTCATGGGTGACATACAGAGTGGTAATGCCAAGCTGTCGTTGAATGCCCTTGAGCTCAGATCTCAAATACTGAGAGGTCTGCCAATACAGACTGCTCAACGGTTCATCCAGAAGTAGTATTCTGGGATAAGGGGCCAAGGACCGGGACAGGGCCACTTTCTGCTTTTCTCCGCCGCTAAGGTGCCAGGGATAGGCAGCGGCCAAGTGTTCTATCTTAAGTAACTGGAGCAATTCCTTGACCCTTAGCTCAATTTTTTCCTTCGACCATCCCCCGGCTCTCAGTCCATAGGCGATGTTTGAGACCACGTCAAGATGGGGAAACAAGATCAGATATTGAAAGAGATAACCTACCTTTCTCTCCCGTGTGGGGAGTTCATCTATAGGATAGC